>SKWC01000236.1 GCA_007129145.1 Rubritepida sp. | reverse complement strand
GAGCGGCGCGCTGGCCGGGGTGGCCACCGCCCTGCCCGCCCTGACGCGCGCGGCCAAGCTGACGCGCCGCGCGGCACGCGTCGGCTTCGACTGGCCCGACGCGCCTGCCGTGCTGGACAAGCTGGATGAGGAGACGGCCGAGCTGCGCGCCGAGCTTCCCGCCGCGGACCCCGCGCGGCTGCGCGACGAGGTGGGCGACATGCTGTTCGTGCTGGCAAATCTGGCGCGCAAGCTCGACATCGACCCCGAGGATTGCCTGGCCGCGGCGAATGCCAAATTCGAGCGCCGTTTCAACGCCGTGGAGGCGGAACTTGCGGCAGAAGGTGAAAGCCCGGGCGGCGCGGGCCTGGCGCGTATGGAGGCCGCCTGGCGGGCGGCGAAGGCGCGCGGCCTTTAGCGCGCCTGCTGGCCCGGCCACAGCCCGCCCGAGGCCGGGCGGTCCTTCGCGGGGAACAGGCTGCCGCCATAGCCAGCGGCTTCCGGGATGCGCAGCATCACACCCCCCTGCCCGTCCGGCACGGGTTCGGGCATCACGGTCACGATGGGGGTGCGGGCGGCGACCTCAAGCGCTTCATCCACCGCGCGGTGCTGCGCGAGGCGCGTCAGGTTCAGCCTGGTGGCAAAGACAAGGGTGCGGTGGCCGGCATCGGCCTCGGCCAGCGCCTGTTCGGGGCGCAGCCAGACGGCTTCGGTGGCCTCGCGCCCGTCATGCACCGCCTCCTGGCCTTCGGGCGCGGGGGCCAGGAAGAAATGCGTGTCGAAACGCTTGGGGCTGTGCGCCGGCGTCACCCAATGGGCGAAGCGCACCAGGGCGTCATGCGCGGGGCTGAGGCCCAGCCCGCGCAGATGGGCGGCGAAGGCGCCCTCGCCCACCGCGGGTGCGGGCGGGCGGGCCAGCAGCAGGCCGCATTCCTCCCAGGCCTCGCGGATGGCGGCGATGCGAAAGGCGCCCAGCGGATCGTCCTGCGGGGCCAGCGCCGCATCCTCCGGGTCCACCCGCCCGCCGGGGAAGACCAGCGCGCCCGAGGCGAAGGCGATCTCGCGCGCGCGGCAGATCATCATGACCTCGAGCCCCGCCGCGCCGTCGCGCAGCATCAGGATGGTGGCGGCGGGGCGGGGTGTGGCGGGCGTGCTCATGGGAATGAGTGAAGCGCGCCCGCCGGGCTTTGGCTACAGGCCGGGCGTCAGGTGCGGATGTTGCCCTCGCGGATGATCGGCGCCCAGGTGTCGAATTCGCGCCGGATATGGGCGGCGAAATCCTCGGGCGTGCCGGGCACCATCTGCCCCGCCTGCACGGTCGCGACCTGCTCTGCCACCTCGGGCAGCCGGGCGATGCGGCCGAACACCTCGTTGATTCGCAGCACCAGGCCGCGCTCCATGCCGGCCGGGGCGACGATCCCGTGCCAGATCGCGGTCTCGAAGCCGGGCAGGACGTTGGCCACCGGTGCCACGTCGGGCAGCAGCGGCGTGCCGGCGGGCGAACCCAGGCCGATGGCGCGCACCCTGCCCTCGCGGATCATGGCGATGGAGGAGGAGACGGAGGGGAAGGCGAATTGCACGTCGCCGCGCACCAGCGCGGTGACCAGCTCGGCGCCCGAGCGGTAGGGCACATGCACCATCCGCACCCCGGCGCGGCGCAGGAACAGCTCCATGAACAGGTGCGAGCCATTGCCCACGCCGGCGGAGGAGTAGCTGAAGCGGTCGGGCTCGGCGCGGGCGGCGGCGATCACCTGCTCGACGGTGCGGGCGGGCTGGTCCGGGTGTGCCAGCAGGACCGAGGGCAGGTTGACCAGGTGGATGACCGGCGTGAAGGCCGTCATCGGGTCATAGGTCAGGCTGGGATTGAGTTCCTTGCCGATGGCGTTGCCGCCGATGTCGGCCATCATCAGCGTCTGCCCGTCGGGGCGCTGCTGCGCGGTGAAGGCGCCCGCGATGGTGCCCCCTGCCCCGGGCCGGTTCTCGACCACCAGGGTGTGGCCATTGGCGAACTCCCCGAAGCGGGCGGCGAAGATGCGCGAGAGCGTGTCCACCGCGCCGCCCGCGCCGAAGGGCACGATGAGGCGAATGTTGCGGTCGGGCCAGCCGGATTGCGCCAGCGCGGGGGTGGCCACCAGGGCGGCGGCGGCGGCGGGCAGGCTGCGGCGGGTCAGTCGGTTCATTCGGAGGTTTCCTCGGATTGGTTGCGTGGGGCACATATGCCCTGCCGGGCCGGGGCGGAAAAGGCCGAAGGGGCGCCACCCCGCTTGCGCGACGCGGTGCGGCGGGCCTATCGCGGCGCGACATCGAGGAAGCCGCCGTGACCTGGTCCCTGCTCTGCCATGATCCGCGCACCGAGGCCTTCGCGGCCATTGTCGCCACCTGCAACCTTGCGGTCGGCGCCTCCTGCCCTTTCCTGCGCGCGGGCGTGGGCGCGGTGTCCACGCAATCGCTGACCAACCGCTACCTCGGCCCCGCGGTGCTGGATGGCATGGCGCGCGGGCTGCACCCGGCCGCGGCCATCGAGGGGGCGCTGGCCGGCGATGACGGGCGGCATCTGCGCCAGCTGCATGCGCTGGACCGGCATGGCCGTGCGGCCGCCTGGACCGGGCGGCATTGCGTGGCCTGGGCGGGGTCGCGCAGCGGGACGGGCTGGTCGGTCGCGGGCAACATGCTGGCGGGCGAGGCGGTGCTGGCCGACACCGCCGCCGCCTTCCTGGCGCATGAGGCGATGCCCCTGCCCGAGCGCATGGTCGCGGCCATGCAGGCGGGCGAGGCCGCGGGCGGCGACCGGCGGGGCCGGCAGTCGGCCGTGCTGCTGCTGACCACCACCGAGGACTTCCCCGACCTGGACCTGCGGGTGGACGACCACCGCCAGCCGCTGGAGGAGCTTCAGCGGCTGGTCGGGCTGTGGCGCGTGCAGCGCGAACCGGGGCTGCGCGAGTCGCCCTCGCGCGCCAACCCCTCGGGCATGCTCGATATGGACGCCATCGAGGCGCGCTGGCGGGCGCAGGGGCTGGAGATCCGCTTCACCCGGTGACGGGCGGCTCCGGGCGGGGCTC
>SKWC01000050.1 GCA_007129145.1 Rubritepida sp. | reverse complement strand
GCCCCACAGCCCGCGGCCCCGGCGCCAGCCCCGGTCCCGGCGCCCGCCGCGGCCGAGGGCCCCGTCATGCTGGTGGACGATGAGCGCACCCTGCTGCGCGTGGCCGGCCTCGCGCTCCGCCAGGCGGGTCATGCGGTGCTGACCCATGAGGATGCGCTGGACGCGCTGGAGGCCATCGAGACCGGCCCCCGCCCGGCCGCGCTGGTCACCGACATCGCCATGCCCGGCTGCGACGGGCTCGACCTCGCGCGGGCGGCGCGCATGCGCTGGCCGGACCTGCCGGTGCTGCTGCTGTCGGGCTATTCGGCCGCCTCGGTCGACGGCGCGCCGGCGCGCGAGGGCTTCCGCCTGCTGCCCAAGCCCTTCACCGCCGATTCGCTGCGCGCCGCCCTGGCCGCGGCGCTGGCAGTCCCGGCGGCCGCCCCCGGCGCGGCCCCCGCCAACCCCCTGGGGATTGCTTGCGACTCAACCATCGGTGGCACATAGTGGACGGATCCAGCCGAGGACCGGACACCATGGAAAAAGCAAAGGCGCTGGAGGCGGCGCTCAGCCAGATCGAGCGCTCCTTCGGCAAGGGCTCCATCATGCGCATGGGCGCCAAGGGGCGGATGGAGGACATCGAGGTCATCTCCACCGGCTCGCTCGGTCTCGACCTGGCGCTGGGCATCGGCGGCGTGCCCAAGGGCCGCATCATCGAGATCTACGGCCCGGAATCCTCGGGCAAGACCACGCTTGCGCTGCATGTGATCGCGGAGGCCCAGAAGAAAGGCGGCACCTGCGCCTTCATCGACGCCGAGCACGCGCTTGATCCCGGCTATGCCCGCAAGCTGGGCGTGAATGTGGACGACCTGCTGATCAGCCAGCCCGACGGCGGCGAGCAGGCGCTGGAAATCGCCGACACGCTGGTGCGCTCGGGCGCCATCGATGTGCTGGTGGTGGACAGCGTGGCCGCCCTCGTGCCCAAGGCCGAGCTGGAGGGCGAGATGGGCGACACCCATGTCGGCCTGCACGCCCGCCTGATGTCCCAGGCGCTGCGCAAGCTGACCGGCACCGTCAGCCGCTCCAACTGCCTGCTGATCTTCCTGAACCAGATCCGCCTCAAGATCGGCGTGATGTTCGGCAACCCCGAGACCACCACGGGCGGCAATGCGCTGAAGTTCTACTCCTCGGTCCGCATGGAGATCCGCCGCATCGGCTCCATCAAGGAGCGTGAGGACACCATCGGCAACCAGACCCGCGTGAAGGTGGTGAAGAACAAGATGGCGCCGCCCTTCCGGGAGGTGATGTTCGACATCCTCTATGGCGAGGGCATCTCCAAGGTGGGGGAGCTGATCGACCTCGGCGTGAAGGCCGGCGTGGTCGAGAAGTCGGGCGCCTGGTTCTCCTGCGACGGCACGCGGATCGGCCAGGGGCGCGAGAACGCCAAGCAATTCCTGCGCGACCATCCGGAGATGGCGGAATCCATCGAGAAGCGCATCCGTGGCCAGGCGGATACGGTGGCCAACACCATGCTGGCCGAGCCGGAGCCCGCCGACACGGATGAGTGAGGCCCCGGCCGGCGATCCCTTCGTCCCTGGGGGGCGCTTCACCATCGCGGGCCGGCCCGGCGGGCCGCTCGCGGGGCTGAGCTTCGTCGCCAAGGATCTGTTCGACGTCGCGGGCCACCCGACCGGCGCCGGCAACCCCGACTGGGTCCAGCCCATTCCCGACCGCCACGCCTGGGCGGTGCAGGCGCTGCTGAACGCCGGCGCGACGCTGGTCGGCAAGACCGTCACCGACGAGGTCTCGCTCGGCATACTGGGCGAGAGCGCCTGGTTCGGCACCCCGCTGAACCCGGCCGCGCCCGGCCATGTGCCGGGCGGCTCTTCCTCCGGTTCGGCCAGCGCGGTGGCGCAGGGGCTGTGCGACATCGCCCTCGGCACCGACACGGGCGGCAGCGTGCGCGTGCCGGCCAGCTTCTGCGGCCTCCATGGCATCCGCCCCACCCATGGGCGGCTCGACCTTTCGGGCATGCTGCCCCAGGCGCCGGGTTCCGACACCGCGGGCTGGTTCGCCCGCGACGCCGCCAGCTTCGCGCGCGCCTCGGCCGTGCTGCTGGATGAGGCGATCGCGCCCGCGATCCCCGCCCGGCTGATCATCGCCACCGACGCCTTCGGCTTCGCCGATCCCGGGACGGCGGATGCCCTGCAACGGATGGTTGAGCGCCTGAAGGCGCTGATCCCCGACTGGCGGGAGGACATCCTCGCGCCGCAGGGCCTGTCGGTCTGGGGCAGGGCGCAGCGCAGCCTGCAACCCGCCGAGGCCTGGGCGACCTTCCGCCCCTGGGTCGAGCGGGACAACCCGCGCATGGCCTTCGGCGTGGCGCGCGGCCTGGTCGCGGGCTCCATGATCACCGAGGCCGAGCGCGGCTGGGCGGCGCTGATGCGGCGCGAGGCGCGGGCGCGGCTGCGCCACCTGCTGCCCCCGGGCACGGTGCTGGCCATGCCCACCACGCCCTTCCCCGCGCCGCCGGCCGGGTTGCCGCTGCCGGAGCAGACCCCGCTGCGCGACGCCATCCTGTGCCTCTGCGCCCATGGCGGGCTGGCGGGGCACCCGCAGGTCAGCATCCCCGGCGCGCTGGCCGAAGGCCGCCCGGTCGGCCTGTCCCTGGTCGCCGCCCGCGGCGCCGATGCGCTGCTGGTGGGCACCGCCCTTGCCCTGGAGAATGCCTGATGGAAATCAACATCCCCGAGGTGGTGGAGGAGGTCCGCGCCCTGCTCGAACGCTATGAGCAGGCGCTGATCGCCAAGGATGTGGATGTGCTGGACGCGACCTTCTGGAACTCGCCCCTGACCATCCGCGCCGCCATCCATGAGAACGGCTACGGCTTCGACGAGATCCACGCGCACCGCGTGCGCCGCCCGCCGGGCCCGGGCATCAAGCTGAACCGCCGCAAGCTGGTCATCACCACCTTCGGGCGCGACTTCGCGACCGTGCACCTCGAATTCGACATGCGCGGCCGCGACATGCCCGCCCGACAGAGCCAGACCTGGGTGCGTTTTCCAGAT
>SKWC01000233.1 GCA_007129145.1 Rubritepida sp. | reverse complement strand
CGCTGCGGGCGCCGCGATGGCCGGCTTCGCCGTGCCCGCCGGCGCCCTGGCCAGCCGCGAGCAGGCGCTGGAGGCGCTCGAGAAGATCGCGGAGTTTTTCCGCAAGACCGAACCCCATTCCTTCCTGGCCTTCACCCTGACGGATGCCGCGCGGCGCGGCCGCCTGCCGCTGCCCAAGCTGCTGGAGGAGGTGCTGCAGGACGAGACGGCGCGCACCGCCATGCTCACCGCGCTCGGCATCCGCCCCGGCGCCATGGAGGAGGAGGCCGAAGGCTGAGAGCCTCGTTGACGGCCGCGAGAGCGATGACCTAGGCTTGATCCACCGCGCCGGCGCGAGTTTTCGCGGGGCCGCGCTTTCGTCCAAGACCGAGTGGCGCGCAGGCGCCGGAGGAAGAGGCAATGTCTGGCTCCGTTCACGACAAGCTGAACCGCGTGCGCAAGCCGCGCGTACACATCACCTACGAGGTCGAGACGGAGGGCGCCGTCGTCGAGCGCGAGCTGCCCTTCATCGTGGGCATCATGGGCGATTTCGCCGGCGATCCGACCGAACCGCTGCGCCCGCTGGCCGAGCGGAAGTTCGTCCAGATCGACCGCGACAACTTCAACGACGTGATGGCCCGCGTCGCGCCGGGGCTGAACATCAAGGTCGAGAACACCCTGGCCGGCGACGGCACCGAGATGCCGGTGAATCTGAAGTTCAAGTCCATCGACGATTTCGAGCCCGCCCGCGTCGCCGAGCAGGTGCCCGCGCTGAAGGCGCTGATGGAGACCCGCGCCAAGCTGCGCGACATGATGAGCAAGGTGGACAATTCCGAGAAGCTCGAGGAACTGCTGGACTCGGTCCTGCAGGACGAGGCGAAGCTGAAGGAACTCTCGGCCCAGCTCGGCCTCGACCAGAAGGAGGGCTGAGCCCATGAGCGGAACCGAAAGCCAGGCCGCCGGCGCCGCCGGCGCAACCACCACCGAGGAAGGCGCCTCCCTCCTCGACCAGGTGCTGGGCGCGACCCGCCAGACCGAGCGCGACCGCGCGCAGGAGCTGATCAAGGCGCTGACCGAGGAGGCGCTGAAGGGCACCGTCACCTACAGCCGCAACCTGACCCAGACCTTCAACCGCGCCATCGCCGAGATCGACCGCAAGCTGTCCGAGCAGCTGAACGCGGTGATCCACAATGAGCGCTTCCTGAAGCTCGAGGGATCCTGGCGCGGGCTGCATCACCTCGTGATGAACAGCGAGACGGGCGCCAGCCTCAAGCTCCGGATGCTGCACGCCACCAAGCGCGAGCTGAACCGCGACCTGACGCGGGCGGTGGAGTTCGACCAGTCCGGCCTGTTCAAGAAGATCTACGAGAACGAGTTCGGCACCCCCGGCGGCGAGCCCTATGGCGCGCTGATCGGCGACTATGAGTGGTCGAACCACCCCGACGACATCGAGACGCTGCGCCTGATGTCGAATGTCGCGGCCGCGAGCTTCGCGCCCTTCATCTCCGCCGCCGGGCCGCAGATGTTCGGCTTCAACGACTACCGGGAGCTGTCCCGCCCGCGCGACCTGAGCAAGATCTTCGAGACGGCGGAATACGCGAAGTGGCGCAGCTTCCGCGACACCGAGGACGCCCGCTTCGTCACCCTGGTGCTGCCGCGCGTCATCGCCCGCCTGCCCTATGGCGCCAACACCAAGCCGATCGACGAGTTCGGCTATGAGGAAGCGCCCTACAACGCGGACGGCACCGCCCGCGCCATGGAGCATGAGCAGTACTGCTGGATGAACGCGGCCTATGTGCACGCCGCGCGCCTGACCGACGCCTTCGCCCAATACGGCTGGTGCACCGCCATCCGCGGCGCCGAGGGCGGCGGCAAGGTGATGAACCTTCCCGCCCATGTCTTCACCTCCGACGACGGCGACATGGACACCAAGTGCCCGACCGAGATCGGCATCACCGACCGGCGCGAGGCGGAGCTGTCCAACAACGGCTTCCTGCCGCTCTGCCACTACAAGAACACCGACTACAGCGTGTTCTTCGGCGCGCAGACCGTGCAGAAGCCCAAGAAGTACGACCGCCCCGAGGCCACCGCGAACGCCGCCATCTCGGCCCGCCTGCCCTACATCATGGCGACCAGCCGCTTCGCCCACTTCCTGAAGGTGATGGCGCGCGACAAGATTGGCTCCTTCATGGAGGCGTCCGACGTCGAGCAATGGCTCAACCGCTGGATCCAGAACTACGTGAACCCCATGGAGGGGGCGGGCCAGGACGCGCGCGCCAAGTATCCGCTGCGCGAGGCCCGCGTGGACGTGCGCGAGATCCCGGGCAAGCCCGGTTCCTACAATGCGGTGGCCTATCTGCGGCCCTGGCTGCAGATGGAGGAGCTGACGACCTCCATGCGCATGGTCGCGCGCATCCCGCAGAAGGCCTGATCCGACGGGCGCAGCGGGAGAAACGGGCGTGACCACGGTCGACGCCACCCCGCTGCGGCCCCTGCTGCTGGGCGGGCGCTTCCTGGGAAAGGAAGGCCCTGCCCGCGCGGTGGCGGAATTCCTGACCGAGACCGACGCACTGCGCGCCCTGCTGGCCTGGTTCGGCCCGCAGGCGCTGCGTGAACTGGCCGCGGCGCCCGACCGCCTGGCCCGTCTTGAGGAGGCGCTTGACCGCGACATCGTGGCGCTGGACGCCGCGCTGTCGCGGCAGCTGGACGCGGTCCTGCACCACCCGAGGCTCACGCGGCTCGAAGCCTCCTGGCGCGGCCTGCGCTGGCTGGTCGATGGTTTCGAGCAGGACCGGCTGGTCAAGATCCGCCTGCTCCCGGCCCGCTGGAGCGAGATCGCCCGCGACCTGGAGCGCGCGGTGGAATTCGACCGCTCGCAATGCTTCCGCCTGATCTATGAGGAGGAGTTCGGCACGCCCGGCGGCCAGCCCTTCGGCATGATCGCGGCCGACTACGACATCCGCGGCGGGCCCGGGCCCGGCCATCCGGTGGATGACATCACGGTGCTCGGCCAGCTGGCCGGAGTGGCGGCCGCGGCCTTCTGCCCGATCGTGCTGCCGGCCGATCCGGCGCTGCTCG
>SKWC01000062.1 GCA_007129145.1 Rubritepida sp. | reverse complement strand
TTAGGTCCAGGGGGAGGCGGTGCGCTTCCCCCTTCCGCGTCCGGGCGTTGTTGCGTAAAGCCGAAGGACGCCGGCCGCCAGGAGACACCGAGAGATGACGCTGAACGTCGCCCCCGCGCTGAAGGAATTCATCGAAGCCGAGGCCCTGCCCGGCACCGGCATCGAGGCCGCGGCCTTCTGGGAGGGGCTCGGGCGCATCATCGCCGACCTCGCGCCGCGCAACGCCGCCCTGCTGGCCGAGCGCGACGCGCTGCAGGCCAAGCTGGACGCCTGGCACCGCGAGCACCCGGCCGCGCCCATCGACATCGCCGCCTATGAGGGCTTCCTGCGCGAGACCGGCTACCTGCTGCCCGAGCCGCAGGATTTCCACATCACCACCGGCGCCGTGGACCCCGAGATCGCGACCATGGCCGGGCCGCAGCTGGTCGTGCCGGTCTCCAACGCCCGCTATGCGCTCAACGCCGCCAATGCCCGCTGGGGCAGCCTGTATGACGCGCTCTACGGCACCGACGCCATCCCCGAGGGCGAGGGCGCCGACCGCGGCCGCGGCTACAACCCGGTGCGCGGGCGGCGCGTCATCGAACACGCGCGCAAGCTGATGGACGACGCCGTGCCCCTGCTGGGCGCGAGCCACCGCGAGGCCCTGCGCTACAGCGTGAAGGACGGCAAGGTCTCGGCGGTGCTGGAGGGCGGCGGCGCCACCCGGCTGAAGTTCCCCGAGCGCTTCGTCGGCTACAGCGGCGAGGCCAATGCCCCCACGGCGCTGCTGTTCCGCAACAACGGCCTGCACCTGGAGCTGGTGATCAACCGCGACCACCCGATCGGCAAGGACGACAAGGCGGGTGTGGCGGACCTCGTGCTGGAATCCGCGCTGACCACCATCCAGGATTGCGAGGACAGCGTCGCCGCCGTGGATGCCGCGGACAAGGTGGATGTCTATCGCAACTGGCTCGGCCTGATGAACGGCACGCTGAGCGCGAGCTTCGAGAAGGGCGGCGCGACCATGACGCGCCGGCTGAACCCCGACCGCAGCTACACCGCCCCCGACGGCTCGACGCTGACGCTGCCCGGCCGCTCGGTGATGCTGGTGCGCAACGTGGGCCACCACATGATGACCGATGCCGTCACCTGGAACGGCGAGGAGATCCCCGAGACGATCCTGGACGCCGCCGTGACCAGCCTGATCGCGCTGCACGACCTGAACGGCGCGCGGCTGAACTCGCGCACGGGCAGCGTCTACATCGTCAAGCCCAAGATGCACGGCCCGCGCGAGGTCGCCTGGGCGGTCGAGCTGTTCGGCCGGGTCGAGGCGCTGCTGGGCATGGCGCCCAACACGCTCAAGATGGGCATCATGGACGAGGAGCGCCGCACCACGGTGAACCTCAAGGCCTGCATCAAGGCCGCGGCCGAGCGCGTGTGCTTCATCAACACGGGCTTCCTGGACCGCACGGGCGATGAGATCCACACCTCGATGGAAGCGGGCGCGATGATCCGCAAGAACGAGATGCGCGGCACCGCCTGGATCAAGGCCTATGAGGATTGGAACGTGGACATCGGGCTGATCTGCGGCCTGCGCGGCCGCGCGCAGATCGGCAAGGGCATGTGGGCCATGCCGGACGCCATGGCCGCCATGCTCGAGCAGAAGGTCGGGCATCCGCGCGCGGGGGCGAACACCGCCTGGGTGCCCTCGCCCACCGCGGCGACGCTGCACGCGCTGCACTACCACCAGGTGGATGTGGCCGCCCGGCAGGAGGAGATCGCCAAGGGCGGGCGCCGCGCGCTGCTGTCAGACCTGCTCAGCGTGCCCGTCGCCACCCAGACCAATTGGGCGCCGGCCGACATCCAGGCCGAACTGGACAACAACGCCCAGGGCATCCTGGGCTATGTGGTGCGCTGGGTGGACCAGGGGGTGGGCTGCTCCAAGGTGCCCGACATCAACAATGTGGGGCTGATGGAGGACCGCGCGACGCTGCGCATCTCGGCCCAGCACATCGCCAACTGGCTGCGCCATGGCATCGCCACCGAGGCGCAGGTCATGGAGACGATGAAGCGCATGGCCGGCGTGGTGGACAAGCAGAACGCGGATGATCCCGCCTACACCCCGATGGCGCCCGGCTTCGACGGACCGGCCTTCGAGGCGGCCTGCGCCCTGGTGCTGGAGGGCACGACCCAGCCCAACGGCTACACCGAGTTCCTGCTGACGAAGTTCCGCCGCGCGGCCAAGGCGGCGTGAACCTGCCCACCGACCCCGCGCTCATGACGGCCGGGCAGCTGCTCGGCCTCTATGCGCGGCGCGCGCTCTCGCCGGTCGAGGCGCTGCAGGCGGTGCTGGAGCGCATCGCCCGCCTCAACCCCTGGGTGAACGCCTTCGCCGCCATGAACCCGCGCGCCCTGCGCGAGGCGGGGGAGAGTGCCGCGCGCTGGGCGGCGGGGCGGCCCATCGGGCCCCTGGATGGCGTGCCGGTCACGGTGAAGGATTTGATCGACGTGGCGGGCTTCCCCACCCGCCGCGGCAGCCGCACCACCGACGCCGCCCCGGCCATGGAGGACGCGCCGGCCGTGCTCGGCCTGCGCCTGGCGGGCGCGGTGATCATCGGCAAGACCACCACCACCGAATTCGGCTGGAAATCCCCCGGCGACTGCCCGCTGCACGGCATCACCCGCAACCCCTGGGACCGCGCGCGCACGCCGGGCGGCTCCTCCTCCGGGGCGGCGGCGGCGGCGGCGGCGGGCTTCGGGCCGCTGCACATCGGCACGGATGCGGGCGGCTCCATCCGCATCCCCGCCGCCTTCTGCGGCGCGGTGGGCTTCAAGCCGAGCTTCGGGCGCGTGCCGCAATGGCCGCTCGGCGCCTTCGGCCATGTGGCGGTGGCCGGGCCCATCACGCGCGACGTCACCGATGCGGCGCTGATGCTGGGCGCCCTGGCCCGCCACGATCTGCGCGACCCCTTCTGCCTGCCCGATGAGAAGCGCGACTGGACCGAGGGGCTTGAGGATGGCGTCGCCGGGCTGCGCGTCGCGCTGGTTCGCCGCCTGGGCTTCGAACCGCCGCTGGATGCCGCGGGCGAGGC
>SKWC01000450.1 GCA_007129145.1 Rubritepida sp. | reverse complement strand
CGCGAAACCCAGCTTGCCCGCGCCGCGGCGGATGATGCCGAACAGCTCCTCCGGGGTGTAGAGGTTGAGGCGCAGCGGGATGCCGAAGCGGTCGCGCAGGGGCGTGGACAGCAGCCCCGAGCGGGTGGTCGCACCCACCAGGGTGAAGGGCGGCACATCGATCCGCACGGTGCGCGCCGCCGGCCCCTCGCCGATGATGAGGTCGAGCTGGAAATCCTCCATCGCCGGGTAGAGGGTCTCCTCGATCACCGGCTGAAGGCGGTGAATCTCGTCCACGAAGAGCACGTCGCGCGGCTGGAGGTTGGTCAGGATCGCGGCCAGGTCGCCGGCGCGCTGCAGCACGGGGCCGGAGGTGGCGCGGAAACCGACGCCCATCTCGCGCGCGATGATCTGCGCGAGCGTGGTCTTGCCCAGGCCGGGGGGCCGTGCAGCAGGACATGGTCCAGCGCCTCGGCCCGCGTGCTGGCCGCCTGGATGAAGACCGACAGGTTCTCGCGCAGGCGGGGCTGGCCGGTGAATTCGGCCAGCGATTGCGGGCGCAGCGCGGCGTCCGGCGCATCCTCGGGGTGACGGTCCGGGGTGGTGAGGCGGTCGCTCATCGGGCGGATTCGCGCAGCGCCAGCGTGATCAGCGCCTGCAATTCGGCCGCCTCGCCCAGCATGGCGCGGGCGCGGGCGACGGCGCGCTCGGCCTCGGGCCGCTTGAGGCCGAGGTTGGACAGGGCGCTGATGGCATCGGCGTCCGGCCCGGCCGGGACGGTGGCGATGGAGGCGATGGTGGCGCCGCCGCCATCCTGCTCGGGCAGGGCGCGGCCCACCGCCCATTTCTGCATGGCGGGCTCATCCACGATGCGGTTGGCGGTGGCCGCACCCAGCCCCTTGGCCGAGGCCAGGCGCTTGCGTTCCTTGGCCGCGATGGCCTGCGCCAGCTGGTCGGGCGCGAGCGCCGAAAGAACCTGCAGGGCCTTCTGCGGCCCCACCGTCTTGACCTCGATCAGGGCGCGGAAGGCCTCGCGCTCGGCGGCGTCGAGGAAGCCGTAGAGGGTGATCGCCTCCTGGCTCACCCGCGTCTCGACCAGCAACCGCTGCACGCCCTCATGCGCGGTCAGGCGGTCGAGCGTGCGGCGCGAGCAGGCGACGACATAGCCCACGCCGTTCACATCGAGGACGCAATGCCCCTCGCCGGTGCTTTCCACCAGCCCGCGCAGCGCGCCGATCATGCGCGCAGCATCGCGGCCAGGGCGGCGCGGGTGCCGCGGTGGTGCGCGTGGCAGATGGCGATGGCCAGCGCATCGGCGGCATCGGCGCGCTTGAGCACCGCGCCGGGCAGCAGCCGCTTCACCATGTCCTGCACCTGCGTCTTGTCGGCATGGCCCGTGCCCACCACCGCGCGCTTCACCTCCATCGCCTGGTATTCCGCGACCGGCAGCCCGGCCAGCGCGGGGGCCAGCAGCACCACGCCGCGCGCCTGGCCGAGCTTCAGCGCGGCGGCGGGGTTCTTGTTCACATAGGTGTGCTCGACCGCGGCCTCATCGGGGGTCCATTCGCGGATCAGCGCGGCCAGCGCCTCATGCAGGTGGCGCAGCCTTGCGGGCAGTTCCTCGGCGGGCGTGGTGCTGACCGCGCCGGCCGCGATGAAGCGCAGATGCGAGCCCGCGCTCTCGATCAGCCCCCAGCCCGTGTGGGTGAGGCCGGGGTCGAGGCCCAGGATGCGCCGCGCCCCGGCCACGCTCAGCCGGCCGAGAGCTTCGCCAGCACGGCGTCGCTGACCTCGAAATTGGCATAGACGTTCTGCACGTCGTCGTGATCGTCCAGCGCGTCGATCAGCTTGAGCACGGCGGCCGCACCCTCCTCGTCGAGCGGGACGGTCAGGTTGGGGCGCCATTCCAGCCTGGCCGATTCGGCATCCCCGAAGCGGGCTTCCAGCGCGTCGCGCAGGGTGTTGAGGTCCTCGGGGGCGGCGATCACCTCATGCGCCTCCTCGTTCGACTGCACATCCTGCGCGCCGGCCTCGATGGCGGCCTCCAGCATGGCGTCCGCATCGGCCACCGCGGCGGGGTAGCGCACCACGCCCAGCCGGTCGAACTGGAAGGTGACGGTGTCGCCCAGCGCGCCGCCATGCTTGTTGAACATGGAGCGGACGTCGCCCGCGGTGCGGTTGCGGTTGTCGGTCAGCGCCTCGACGATGATGGCGACGCCGGCCGGGCCGCGGCCCTCGTAGCGGACCTCGGCATAGTCATCGCCGCCGCCCGCGCCGGTCGCCTTCTTGATGGCGCGCTCCACCGCATCCTTGGTCATGTTGGCCTGGCGCGCGGCGACCAGCGCCGTGCGCAGCCGTGGGTTGAAGGCCGGATCGGCCTGGCCCTGCTTGGCGGAGACGGTGATCTCGCGCGCCAGCTTGGCGAAGATCCGGGCGCGCTTCGCGTCCTGCGCGCCCTTGCGGTGCATGATGTTCTTGAATTGCGAATGACCGGCCATGTTTCTGCGTTCGACTTCCGGAATCCCGCGCGGATATAGCGGCCGGCGCCGATTTCCGCCACCATCGCCCCCATGCACGACCCCCACGCCGTCACCAGCCTCGACGCCCTGCTCGACCTCTATGGCGAGGTCAGCGCCAATGCCGCGGCCAAGGTGACCGACCGGCTGGACCCGCGCACGGCGGAGTTCATCGCCGCCAGCCCCTTCGTGCTGCTGGGCACGGTGGGCGCGCGGGGGGTGCATGTCACGCCGCGCGGCGACGCGCCGGGCTTCGTGACGGTGGTGGACGACAACACGCTGATCCTGCCCGACCGGCGCGGCAACAACCGGCTGGACGGGCTGCGCGACATACTGGAGGACCCGCGCGTCTCGCTGCTGTTCCTGGTGCCGGGTGCGGCCGAGACGCTGCGCGTGCATGGCACCGCGCGCATCACCACCGACCCCGCGCTGCGCGCCGCCCATGTGGCCCAGGGGAAGGAGCCTGCCACGCTGCTGGTGGTGCGGGTGCATGAGCTGTTCATGCAATGCGCGAAGGCGCTGGTGCGCTCGCGGCTGTGGGACGGGCGCGGGCGGCCCGAGGGGCTGCCGACCATGGGCCAGTTGCTGCAGGTGCACACGCGCGGGAAGGTCGAGGCCGATGCGCTGGACGCCGCCTATCCCGAGCGCATCCGCACCACGCTTTATTGACGGAGACTTTCGTAGACGATCATGCGGTGCCCCTGGTGCGGGAACTCGCCGCATTCGCGCATGCCGCAATCGCTGAGCACCGCGCGGGAGGCGTGGTTGGTCTCGCGCGCCACGCCGATGATGCGGCCAAGCCCCCGCGCATGGCCGAAGTCGAGTGCGGCGCGCGCGGCCTCCCGCGCGTAGCCCTTGCCGCGGCATGAGGGCCAGAGCGCGAAGCGCACCGCCACGCCGCGCCCGTCGGGGCGTTCCATCAGCCCCGCGATGCCCAGGAAATCGCCGGTCTCGCGCTCGAAGACGCTCCAGGTGCCGTAGCCGCGCACCTGCCAGAAGGCGATGTCGTCCTCAAGCTCCTCGCGCGTGCGCTCGGGCGTGCGGGTTCCGTGCAGCATGAAGCCGAAGACGGTCTCATCGGCCTTCAGCCGGATGAGATCGGGCAGGTGCTCCGGCCCGGGCGGCAGCAGGGACAGCCGCGCCGTGGTGATGGTGCGCGGCGACTTCAGCAGATGGTTCACGGCCGCGGCCCCCGAGGCTAGCGCACCAGCGGGCGGTACTTGATGCGATGCGGCTGCTCGGCCTCGCGGCCCAGGCGGCGGCGCTTGTCCTCGAGATAGGCCTGGAAGTTGCCCTCGAACCATTCGACATGGCTGTCGCCCTCGAAGGCCAGGATGTGGGTGGCCAGGCGGTCGAGGAACCAGCGGTCGTGGCTTATCACCACCACGCAGCCGGCGAACTCCATCAGCGCCTCCTCAAGCGCGCGCAGCGTGTCCACGTCGAGGTCGTTGGTGGGTTCGTCCAGCAGCAGCACATTGTGCGGCACGCGCAGCATCTTCGCCAGGTGCACCCGGTTGCGCTCGCCGCCCGAGAGCACGCCGACCGGCTTCTGCTGGTCGGGGCCGCGGAAGTTGAAGGCGGCGGTGTAGGCGCGCGAGGGGATCTGGCGCTTGCCGATGTTGATCACGTCGTCGCCGCCGGAGATCTCCTGCCAGACGCTCTTCTTGTCGTCGAGGCTGTCGCGCGACTGGTCCACATAGCCGAGGTTCACCGTCTCGCCCACGCGCAGGCTGCCGCCATCGGGCTGCTCGACGCCGGTGATCATCTTGAACAGCGTGGTCTTGCCCGCGCCATTGGGGCCGATCACGCCCACGATGCCGCCGGGCGGCAGCTTGAAGGACAGATCGTCGATCAGCAGGCGGTTGCCATAGGCCTTGCGCAGGTCCGTGGCCTCGATGACCGTGTTGCCCAGGCGCGGCGGCGGCGAGATGAGGATCTCGAGCTCGCCCGGGCCGCGCTCCTGGCTCTTTTCCAGCAGCTCCTCATAGCGCTGGATGCGCGCCTTGCTCTTGGCTTGGCGCGCGCTGGGGCTGCGGCCGATCCACTCCTGCTCCTGCGCCAGGGCGCGGATGCGGGCCTGGTCCTCGCGGTTCTCCTGCTCCAGCCGCTTGCGCTTCTGGTCGAGGTAGCTGGAATAGTTGCCCTGGTATGGGAAGCCGCGGCCGCGGTCCACCTCCAGGATCCAGTTGGTCACATTGTCCAGGAAGTAGCGGTCGTGCGTCACCACCAGCACCGCGCCCGGGTAGTCGCGCAGCGTGTGCTCCAGCCAGGCCACGCTCTCGGCGTCCAGGTGGTTGGTCGGCTCGTCCAGCAGCAGCAGCTCGGGCTTCTCCAGCAGCAGCTTGCACAGCGCCACGCGGCGGCGCTCGCCGCCCGAGAGATGGGTCACCGCGCTCTCGGCGGGCGGGCAGCGCAGCGCGTCGAGGGCGATGTCGATGCGGCGGTCGAGTTCCCAGCCATCGGCGGCGTCGATCGCCTCCTGCAGCTCGCCCTGCTCCATCAGCAGGGCGTTCATCTCGTCCTCGCTCATTTCCTCGGCGAATTTTTCCGAGATCTCGTTGAAGCGGCGCAGCTGGGATTCCAGCACGGTGAAGGCGGCGCGGACATTCTCGCCCACGGTCTTGTCGGGGTCGAGGTGCGGTTCCTGCGGCAGGTAGCCCACGCGCGCGCCATCGGCGGCCCAGGCCTCGCCGCCGAAATCCTTGTCCATGCCGGCCATGATGCGCATCAGCGTGGACTTGCCCGCGCCATTGGGTCCGAGCACGCCAATCTTGGCGTCGGGCAGGAAGGAGAGGGTGATGCCCTTGAAGACCTCGCGCCCGCCCGGATAGGCCTTGGTCAGATCCTTCATCACATAGACATACTGGTAGGCGGGCATGGCGGGTCCTGACGTCTGGCTGGGTGGTCTGCGGCGTTGGGGAGTTGCCCGGGGTTCTATCCGCCCGGGGGCATGGGTTCAATGCCGGTCCCACACGCCCTCATGCAGCGCCGCCGCCTCGGCGTCATCCTCCAGCAGCGGGCCCAGCACCGCGACGGCGTGCTGGCCGCTTTCCAGCACCACCCGGCAGGGCAGGTCCAGCGTGAGATTGTCCGGATGCGGGCCGATGATGGCCTTCAGCTTCGCCTCGCTCATGGCATAGACGACGCGCCCGATGCCCGCCCAGTAGAGGCTGCCCGCGCACATCGCACAGGGCTCGGCGCTGACATACATGGTGGCCTGCGCGAGTTCATCGGCGTCGAAGGCGGCGCAGGCGCGGCGGCTCAGCACCGTCTCGGCATGGCCGGTGCGGCCTTCGGTGTCGAAGGCGTTCTCCTGCTCCATCACCACCCTGCCCTGCCCGTCCACCAGTATGGCGCCGAAGGGGTGCTTGCCGTTCTCCCGCGCGCGGCGGGCGACGGCGAGGCTGAGGCGCAGGAAGGCCAGGTGGTCGAGGTCGGGCAGGGCCATGCGGAACGTTCCTAAAGCTGCGCCAGCACCGCATCGCCCATGGCCGCGGTGCCGATGCTCGCCTCGCCGGGGCCCGCGATGTCCGCGGTGCGCGCGCCGGCCGCCAGGGCGCGTTCCACCGCCGCCTCCAGATGCGCGGCATCCTGGGGCCGGGCGGCGCTGTGGCGCAGCAGCAGCGCGACCGAGAGGATGGCGCCGAGCGGGTTCGCCACCCCCTGCCCCGCGATGTCGGGGGCCGAGCCATGCACCGGCTCATACAGCGCGCGGCGCCCGTCCTCGGACAGCGAGGCCGAGGGCAGCATGCCCAGCGAGCCGATGATGGCGCCCGCCGCGTCGCTCAATATGTCGCCGAACAGATTGTCGGTCAGCACCACGTCGAAGCGGCGCGGGTTGCGCGAGAGTTGCATCGCGCAATTGTCCACCAGCATGTGCTCCAGCGTCACATCGGGGAATTCGGCGGCGTGGATGGCGGTGACGATCTGGCGCCAGAAGGCGCCGGCCTCCATCACATTGGCCTTGTCCACGCTGGTGACATGGCCGCGCCGCTGCCGCGCGAGCCGGAAGCCGAAGCGCGCGGCGCGGGCGATCTCGGCCTCGGTGTAGCTGTGGGTGTTCACGCCGCGCCGGGTTCCGTCGGGCAGCGTCTCGACCCCGCGCGGCTCACCGAAATACATCCCCGCGGTGAGTTCGCGCAGGATCACCAGGTCCACGCCCTCGGTGATGCGGGGCTTGTAGGGGCTGGCCTCGGCCAGGGCGGGCGGCATGCGCACGGGGCGGAGGTTGGCGAAGACATCGAGTGCGCGGCGCATCCGCAGCAGAGAGCCCTTACGGCGCTCCTCGGGCGGGACCACGCCCGCCTGGTCCAGGCTGCCCACGGCGCCGAACAGGATGGCGTCCGCCTCCAGGATGCGCGCCCAGGTCTCGTCGGGCATCATGGTGCCGTGGCGGCGCCAGTTCTCCAGCCCGAAATGGCGGTGGGTGATGTCGAGCGCGAGGCCCCGGTGCCGGGCGAACCAGTCCAGCACCCGAAGCGCCTGTTCGGTCACCTCGGGGCCGACGCCGTCGCCCGGCAGGACCAGCAGCTTCACGCCACGCTCTCCCAGGCCCAGGCGCGCGTCGCGCGGTCCTGCGCCTTCCAGGCGGCGATGGCATCCGCCCGCTTCAGCGTCATGGCGATGTCGTCCAGCCCGTTCAGCATCGCGTCCTTCTTGCGGGTGTCCACGCCGAAGGGGATCTCGCGGCCGGTGGGGGTGATGACCACCTGGCGCGCGAGGTCCACGGTGGTGCGGGCATTGCCGGGGCCGGCCTCGGTCTCCTCCGCGATGCGGCGGATCTCCTCGATGGGCAGGCGCACCGGCAGCAGGCCGTTCTGAAAGCAGTTGGCGAAGAAGATGTCGCCGAAGCTGGGGGCGATGACGCAGCGCACCCCCATGCCCATCAGCGCCCAGACCGCGCCCTCACGCGAACTGCCGCAGCCGAAGTTCTCGGCCGCCAGCATGATGGGGCTGCCGCGGTAGGGTTCGCGGTTGGCCACGAAATCGGGGTTGTCGGACCCGTCGGGGAGGTAGCGCAGGCGCTCGAAGGCGTGGGGGCCGAGGCCCTCGCGCCCGGTGCCGACAAGCCGCTGGATCGGGATGATCACATCCGTGTCCACATTGGCCATCATGAGGGGCGTGGCCGGGCCGGTGACGCTGGTGAAGGCTTGCATGGCCATCTCAGAAGCTCCTCACATCCACGATGCTGCCCGCGAGCGCGGCCGCCGCCGCCATGGCGGGCGAGGCGAGGTGGGTGCGCGCGCCGGTGCCCTGGCGGCCGACGAAGTTGCGGTTGGAGGTGGAGACGCAACGCGCCCCGGGCGGCACGGCCTCGCCATTGGCGGCGACGCACAGCGCGCAGCCCGGCTCGCGCCATTCGAAGCCGGCGTCGAGGAACTGCCGGTGCAGCCCCTCGGCCTCCGCTTCGGCCTTCACCTGCTCACTGCCGGGCACCACCCAGGCGGTGACATGCCCTGCCCGCTTGCGGCCCTTGAGCACCGCGGCGGCGGCGCGCAGGTCCGAGATGCGCGCATTGGTGCAGGAGCCGATGAACACCCAGTCCACCTTGGTGCCGACCAGGGGCTGGCCGGGTTCAAGGCCCATGTAGCGCAGCGCCGCTTCCCAGGCCTGGCGCCGCCCGGCATCGGGCGCGTCCTCCAGCCGCGGCACATGGCCGGTCACGGCCGAGACCTGCTCGGGGCTGGTGCCCCAGGTGATCTGAGGCGCGATGGAGGCCATGTCGATCACCTCGTCGCGGGTGAAGCGCGCATCGGCGTCGGAGGGCAGCTTGCGCCAGTCGGCCAGGGCGGCGTCCCACAGCGCGCCCTTGGGCGCGAAGTCGCGGCCCGCGAGATACTCGAAGGTGGTGTCGTCGGGGGCGACCATGCCGACCTTGGCACCCATCTCGATGGAGAGGTTGCACAGGGTCAGGCGTTCCTCGAGCGACATGGCGCGCACCGCGCCGCCGGCATATTCCATGGCCATGCCGGTGCCCGCGGCCGCGCCGAAGCGGCCGATGGCGGCCAGGATCATGTCCTTGGCGGTCACGCCATCGGGGCGCGCGCCCTCGAAGCGGATGCGGAAGGTGCCGGGCCGGCGCTGCGGGATGGTCTGGGTGGCGAGCGCATGGGTCAGTTCGGAGGCGCCGATACCGAAGGCCATGGCACCCACGCCGCCATTGGTGCAGGTGTGGCTGTCGCCGCAGGCCAGCGTCACGCCGGGCAGGACGATGCCCATCTCGGGGCCCATCACATGCACGATGCCGTTGCCGCGCTGGCCCAGGTCGAACATCCGCACGCCCTCGGCCGCGCAGCGCGCGCGCAGGCTGGCCAGAAGCTTGCCGCCCTTCGCGAAGGTCTCGGCGGTGCGCCCAGGCGCGGAGCTGACCGCGTGGTCGGGGGTGGCGAAGACCTTGCTGGGCTCGGCCACGCGGTGGCCGGCCTCCGCGATCTCGGCCATGGCGCGGCCGCCCGAGAGGTCATGGACCAGGATGCGGTCGAGATAGAGCAGCGACCAGCCTTCCCCGAGATCGGCCACCACATGGCTGTCCCAGATGCGGTCGAACATTGTCGTTGGCATGGCGTTCCTCCCCGTTCTGCGCGGCGGCCTATGCGAGGGCCTTCAGGGTGATAGCCTCATCCACGCAGCGCGCGTAGCCGGGCGGGCGGCTGATGGCGCCCGCGCTCAGCAGCGCCGCCTGGAGCCGCTCGAAGGGCTCGGGCGGGAAATGCGGCGTCTCGGTCCAGATGCCCAGCGCCCGGTAGCGCGCGATGGCGCGCACCATGGGCGCCTGGTCCATGTCGGGGAAGAAGGGCTTGATGCACTCCGCCACTTCCTCCTCCGGGGCGGCGTGGAACCAGCGCTGCGTTTCCGCCAGCGCACGGATCATCGCCATGAATTCGGCCTCGTATTCCGCGATGTTCGCCACCGTCGAATAGAAGGTGGTGTAGCTGGTCGGCCCCCGCGCGGCGCAGGCGTGCCAGACATGCCCCGTGCCCGCGAGTTCCATGGCGGAGACCAGCGGCTCGAAAAGCTGCGCGACATCGAGCCGCCCTTCGGCCACGGCCGCCGCATTCTCGGCCATCGGCTGGTCGGTGACGCGGCGGATGGCGTCGGGGTCCATGCCGGCGCGGCGCAGGTCATCCTGCAGGGTCCACCAGGGGGTCGGCACCTCGCTGACCGTGCCGAGCGTCAGCCCCGCAAGGTCCTGCAGCGCGAAATCCGGCCGCGGCTCGCGCCCCACCAGCAGGAAGGGGTCGCCCAGGATGGCGGCGCCGAAGTTGCGCAGCGGCGATTCCGGGTCCTTCTCATGCGCGAGCAGGATGCGCATGGGCCCGCCCCAGGCGACATGCGCCGCCCCGGCCAGCACCGCATCGGCCTCCAGCGGCGGCACCCGGCCGGGCTGCACCGTCACCTCCACCCCCTGCGCGGCGAAGGCATCGCGCGCGATGGTGCAGTAGAAGGGCGCGTAGAACAGGGCGCGGAACGGCTCCTGCAGGGTGATGGGGCGCATGGGGCTCTCTCGTCTCCGGCTGGGGCTTTGCGCCATCGTCCCCCAGGGCGCGCAAAAGGCAAGGGGGACGGGGACACAGGCCGGGGGCCGCGGGTTGACCATTCCCGCCCAGATGCGAAACCTCCTGCCCCATCCGCAGGACGGGGGAGGAAGGGCGATGTTCTCACTGCAAGGCCGCCGCGCCATGGTCACGGGCGCCTCGGGGCTGCTGGGGGCGCATTTCGCCCGCGTGCTGCATGGTGCCGGGGCCGAGGTGGTGCTGGCCGCGCGACGCCTGGACGCCTGCGCGGCACTGGCCGCGGAGCTGGGCGGCGGCGCGCGGGCCGTGGCGCTGGACGTGCAGAAGCCCGAGACCATCGCCGCCAGCTTCGACGCCGCGGGGCCGCTGGACATCCTGGTGAACAACGCCGGGATCGCCGCCACCGCCCCCTTCCTGGAGCACGCCCTGGAGGATTGGGACCGCGTGCTGGACGTAAACCTGCGCGGCGCCTTCCTGGTCGGCCAGGAGGCGGCGCGGCGCATGGTGGCCGCGAAATCGGGCGGCAGCATCGTCAACCTCGCCTCCGTCCTGGCCGCGCGCGTGATCCCCGGCGTGGCGGGCTACACCGCCGCCAAGGCGGGGCTGGTGCACCTCACGCGGCAGATGGCGGTGGAGCTGGCGCGCCACGGCATCCGGGTGAACGCCATCGCGCCGGGCTACATCGCCTCCGACATCAACGCCGGCTTCTTCGAGACGGAGGCCGGCAAGGCCATGATCAAGCGCATTCCGCAGCGCCGCCTGGGCCGCCCCGAGGATCTGACCGGGCCGCTGCTGCTGCTGGCCTCCGACGCGGGGGCGCATATGACGGGCAGCGTCGTCACGGTGGACGGCGGCCATTCCATCAACGCCATCTAGAGGTCAGCGCCCCATGGACTTCACCCTCGATCCCCGCAGCGAAGCCAAGCGCCGCGCGGTGCGCGCATTCGTGCAGGACCGGCTGATCCCGCTGGAGGCCGACCGCGCCAGCTACGATGAGCACGAGAACATCGCCCCCGCGCTGCTGGCCAAGCTGCGCGCCGAGGTGAAGGCGGCCGGGCTGTGGTGCCTGCAGCTTCCGGAGGAGATCGGCGGCCAGGGCCTGCCCTTCACCGGCATGGCCGCCTGCTACGAGGAGATGAACCGCTCCATCTTCGGCCCCGTCTGCTTCAACTCGGCCGCGCCCGACGACGGCAACATGATGGTGCTGAACAAGATCGGCACGCCCGCCCAGAAGGAGTGGTGGATGATGCCGGTGGTGCGGGGCGAGGTTCAGTCCTCCTTCGCCATGACCGAGCCCGAGGGCGCGGGCAGCGACCCGGGCATGACGCTGACCAAGGCCGAGCGCATCGGCAACGACCGCTGGCGCATCACCGGCCGCAAGTGGTTCATCACCGGCGCGGGCGAGGCCAAGCGCTTCATCGTGATGGCGCGCACCAGCGACGACGCCCGCAAGGGGCTGACCGCCTTCCTGTTCCATGTGGACGACCCGGGCTGGCGCATCACGCGCCGCATCCCGATCATGGGCCCGGAGGAGCATGGCGGGCATTGCGAGCT
>SKWC01000095.1 GCA_007129145.1 Rubritepida sp. | reverse complement strand
GCGGCATCGGGAGCTGGCTGGCCTCGATTATCGACAAGCTGTTTCTCGGCTACATCGCCTATCATGGGGTGCGGATCTGGCTCGACCGCAAGATCGCCGAGGAAGGGGCCGACCTGCCGCTGGCCGAGCCCGGCGACGAAGGCGGCGGGGCTGCCGGCGCCTCCCGGCTGGCGACGCTGCTGCCGCTGTTTCGCAGTTTCATTCTCATCACGATCGGCATCATCGTGGCGTTGACCGTGGCGGTGGACCTCGGCGTCAACGTCGCGCCCCTGTTTGCCGGTGCCGGGATCGTCGGTATCGCCATCGGTTTCGGCGCGCAGACGCTGGTGCGCGATATTCTGTCGGGGATGTTCTTCCTGTTCGACGATGCTTTCCGCAAGGGCGAGTATGTCGATGTGGGGGAGGTGAAGGGGACGGTGGAGAAAATCTCCCTGCGGTCCTTCCAGTTGCGCCACCATCTCGGCGCGCTCAACACCATTCCCTTCGGCGAGATCAAGCACCTGACCAACTTCTCGCGCGACTGGGTGATGGTGAAGCTGCCCTTGCGGCTCACCTACGACACCGATGTCGACAAGGTGCGCAAGCTGATCAAGAAGCTCGGCGAGCAATTGCTGGAGCACCCCACCGAGGGCCACAAATTCGTCCAGCCGCTGAAATCGCAGGGTGTCTACCAGATGGAGGACAGCGCGATGATCATCCGGGTCAAATTCATGACCCGGCCCGGAGACCAATGGACGACGCGCAAGCTGGTCTATCAGGAAATCCGCAGCCTGTTCGAGCGCGAGGGCGTCACCTTTGCCCATCGCGAGGTGACCGTGCGCGTGGCAGACCTGCCGCGCAGCGCAACGCCCGAGCAGATTGCCGCCGCCGGTGCTGCCGCGCGGCGTGCCGTCGAGAGCGACAAGGCTCCTGTCTCCTTGGCGGCTCTCACCGAAGGGCGCTGACCTGAGGCCTATCGCTCGGTGAATTTCAACTCGATGCGGCGGTTGCGGGCGAGTTCTGCGGGGCTCGTGCCGTCCGTCAGCGGCTGGAACGGGCCGAAGCCCGTGGCGGCCAGCCGGTCGGGCGGGAAGTCCTGCTGCTCGGTCAGATACCGCACGACCGACAGGGCGCGCTGCTGGCTGAGTTGCCAGTTGAACTCCACGCTGCCCGTGATGTCGGTATGGCCATCCACGCGCAGCATCCAGTCGATGCCTTCGGGGATTTCCGGCATCACCTCGCGGATGGCCGCAGCCAGCCGCCCGAGCTCCGCCCGGCCCGCCTCGCCCAACTGGGCCGAGCCGACATCGAACAGCACCTCGGACTGGAACAGGAAGCGGTCGCCCACGATCAGGATATCGTCGCGCCCGCCGAGCACCTCGCGCATCCGCCCGAAGAACTCCGAGCGGTAGCTGGCAAGGTCGATGTTCTCGGCGCGCAGCCGTTCGGCCTCGCGCCGCTGAAGCGCCGCCTCGCGTGCCAGCGCGGCGTTCAGCCGCTGGCCGAGGCTGGCGATCTCGACATCGGCCGCGGCCTCGGCGGCCTCGGCGGCGGCGAGTTGGGCGGAGATGGTGGCCAGCTGGTCGCGCAACGCGCGGGTCTGGGCGTTGAGGGCGGCCAGCTCGCGCGCCTGGCGCGTGTTGACCTCCTGCGCATCGGCGAGCTGCGCCTGCGCGACCAGTTGCAGGGCGCGCTCGCGCTCGATGGCGTCGGCGCTTTCGTCCAGTCGATCCTCAAGCCCGCGGCGGGCGGCTTCGGCCGCGGCCAGCATCTCCAGAGTCCGCTCCGCCTCTCGCCGTTCCTGCTCGAGGATCAGGCTCATGGCGCTGAGTTCGGAGGTGGCGTCCTGCAGCCGCTCGCGCAGGGCTTCCGCGGCGGCCGCTTCGAGCAGGCGCTGGCGCTCGGTCTCGTCCATCGCCTCGGTGAGGCGCACGGTCTCGGCATCGGCCTCGTCACGCTCCTCGCGCAGGCGTGCGGCCAGCGCTTCCATGGCGTCTGCCCGCGCGGCGGCCAGTCGGGCGGCTTCGGTCTCGGCGCTGATCTCGTCGCGCAGCCGCGCGAGCGTCAGTTGCAGCGCCTCGCGTTCGGAGATGGCGCGGGTCTGGGCGGCCTCGAGCGAGGAGATCCGCGCGCGCGCCTCGGTCAGGGCGGCCCGCTGCGCGCCGGCTTCGGCTTCCGCGGCCTCGATGGTGCCGAGCAACCTGTCCCGTTCGGACAGAAGGGATGCAATCTGATCCTCGAAGCGCGCAGCCCGCGCGGTAAGCGCATCGCGCTCCGCCTCAAGCCCGCTGACCAGCCCTTCCAGCCGCACATTCTCGGCGCGTCCGAGGTCGAGCGTGGAGCGCAGCGTCGCGATCTCGCCTTCGAGATCCTCGCTGCGCGCCTGCTCCATCGCCAGCACATTGGACAGCTCGGCCAGTTGCGCCGTGAGCTGGGTGAGTTGGCGGATATTGCCCGAGATGGTCTCGCGCAGGGTGAACTGCACGATCATGAAGATCGACAGCACGAACATCAGCACGAGCAGCAGGGCCGTCATGGCATCCACGAAGCCCGGCCAGGCCATCTGGATGCGGTTGTCGGATCGTCTGGCAAGTGCCATGGCGGCAAGCCCTTTTTGGGGTCAGCTTCAGCGGTGAACCTCGCGGGCCGACTCCGCGAGGGTCATGACGGCGCGGCTGAGGCCGTTCAGCTCGGCGCGCAGCTCCGCGACCGTGTCCTGACGCCCCACGGCGAGTTCCTCCAGCAGGCGCAGCAGCTGCAGGTCGATGTTGCGCACCCGGGCGCGCAACTCGTGGTCGTCGCTATAGTCGTCCGCATCGCTGGCGGGGGCGCGCTGAAGGCGCGCGGCGATATGCTCGAGCAGTTCCACCTGCCGGGCCGCCAAGGCGGGGTCGGGTGTCTGATGTTGCTGCTGGTGGCGCGTGTCGAGTGCCGAGGCGAGGCGCGAGACCGTGTCGGTCAGCGCGGCGATGCGGCTCTCGAAAGCCTCGCGCCGGCCGTCGTTTCGGTTGAGCAACTCCCCCAGTGTCTCGATCTGCGCTGCGTTCTGCTCGACAAGGGCCGCCATCATGCCCTCCGCCCCGCCTTCGCCATCGCCGAGGCCAATGC
>SKWC01000292.1 GCA_007129145.1 Rubritepida sp. | reverse complement strand
CGGCGGCCTTCGCGGCCCTGCCGCAGAGTTCTACCATTCACATGGAACACTGCCGACCCTTGGCCAAGTCACCCGCCGCACCCAGGGCAAATATGGCAGCCTGAGTGAGGCCGATAGCGGCCAACACGGCTACACCTACACCTTCAGTGGCACCGGGCTCGCCGGACTGCTGACCAGTGGGTCGGTCACCTTCCTCTATCTCGACCACAATTGGCGCTGTGAACACGACGGCATCAACCGGGCCTCAATCACCCGCCCTTGCGACGAGATGAACTGACCCTCACCTCACCCGCCACCCCCGCGCCCACGGCGCCCGATCCACCATCAACTCGAACTGCTCCTCGAACGCCTCGCGCTCCCCCAGCAGCAGCTGCACCAGCATTGAGCGATAGACCAGCGACCCCATCACCAGCAACTGGCCGTTCAGGTGGTTGTAGATGGCATACAGCTCACCGCCGTCCTCGATCACCGTGCGCTCCAGCGCACCGCGCTCACCCACCATATCGACCTGCCCGACCCGCAGCGGCCCGACGTTGGTCATCACCTCGCCGCGCTCACCGATCCCACTGCCGGGCAGCCCCAGCGCCAACGTCGGCGTCGGCCCCACCCCATCGGCCCGGTTCCAGAAGCCGTTGCGGATGATCCAGTAGCTCCGCAACAGGTCCTCCCACTGCACCACCAGGTACTGCTGCGGCAGCCCCTCCGGCCACGCCTGCGCCTCGGCGCCGAGCGAGCGCAGCAGCCGGTTGGCCTCCTCCAGGCTCATCGCCTCCAGCGCCCACTCGGCCGGGCGCGGCTGCCGGCGCAGGTCGGTGAGGTCGACCTGCGGCTCGGCCTCCACCAGCAAATGCTGCTGCAGCGCCGCCCACCGCATCACCTGGGCGCTCTGTTGCGGCGAGTGGGTCGCCATCACCAGCGAGAGCAGGTAGAGGTTGCTGCCACGCATCCCGGTGCTGCCATCGGCAAAGACGCGCCGCGCTGCGTGGTACTGCGCGGCGTAGCCGTCCTCCCAGCTGATCCATAGCTGGCCATCGGCCGGGGCGAAGAAGCGCAGGAAGTTGAGCACCGTGCGCGCCTCCTCCGAAAGGCTCGGCTGAAAGGGGCGCTGCGCCACATGGGTGGTGGCCACCAGCAGCGGCGCCAACAGCAAGCCGGCCAGCACGGCGTGGCGCACGATGGGACGAAAATCGCGCTGTGCCAGCAGCCAGCCCAGCGCCGACGCCAGCCCCAGCCCGGCCACCGGCGCCGCATACATGGTAAAGCGCTCCCCCAGCCAGTAGGCGGCCAATCCCAGCCCGAGCAGCGGCAACAGCACCCAGGCCGACGGACGCCGCCACGCCAGCCAGACATAGCCGGCCAGTGCCGGCACAAAGAGCAGCCAGTGGCCAGCGATACGCCCGGCCAGATCGGCCAACCCCAGCCGCTGCGCCTCGGCGATGCCGACCATCGCGCTCGGCCACAACGCCGCCTCCCCACCGGTACGCACCGCCCGCCCCTCGCCGAAATAAACAGAGAGATGGCGCAGCACCGATTGCACCGCCCCCGGCAGGCCGCCGTGCAACGTCAGCAGCGCCAGTCCTACCAGCACCAACCCGCCGACCAGCCACCACTGCCGGCACACTACTGGCCAACGGTAAGCAGCCGCGACCAGCAGCAGCGCCGCCACCAGCCCCGGCAACCCGCCGAGCCAGACCGCAAGCGCCGCGCCCCAGCCGAGCAGAAAGGCCGATCGGTTACTCGGAGAGGCCGCCAGCAGGCCGACCAGCCCGGCCACACCGAAGAGCGCCAGCACGATCGGCACCGCCTTGCTGTACAAGAAGAGGTAGAAGAGGGCAAACAGCCCGCAGCCGATCCCCAGCAGCAGATGGCCGACCAGGTGGATCGGCTCTCGCCGCCGCGCCCACTCGATGGCCACGGCCAGCCCGCCCACTAGGATAAGCGGCAGCAACAGCGTCCACAGCTCATCATCCAGATAACCGACCCGGCTGCGCGCCAGAAAGCCCGGCACCAGGACCGTCACCCACGCCGCCAGCAGCGCACCCGCCTGCCCCAGCCCCCAGAAACGCGCCAGCACAAAGACCGCCACCGCCACCAGCGGCGCCAGATAGGCCGGGGCAAAGAAGCCGATGTAGTCGAGCGGCATCCCGGTAGTGGCGTGCAGCCAGCCGATAAAGCGCGGCAAGGCGCGATCATGCAGATGGTTCAGCTCAGCCGCCCCGGCCAGCCAGCCATAGGCATCGTTGGTCGCCATCATCCAGCGACCGAGAAACTGCGCGTGCTCGGGATCTGGCAGCAGGTAGAGCGGCAACACCCGCACCCACACCCCCACCAGATAGGCCAGCAGTATCAGAAAGAGAGAGATCAGCCACGGCGAGACCTCCCGCCCCGGCTCAAAACGCAATGTCAGCCCCATCCTTGACCCCTGTCGCCAGAATACCCGAGCCATTGTACAGAATCGCGACAGGAATACAGCCGCATCAGAGCTCAACCCGATCGACTGACCGCCGGCAAGTCCCCTGCTCCCCCTACAGGCTCTACACTACGCCGCAAAATCAGCAACCCCATCACCAACAGCGTTGCCGCCATGCCCGTAGGCCCGATAAGCGCAGCGCATCGGGCAAAGAACGAGGAAAGCCTGATCAGTGAAAGATGGCTTCAGGCGTCTCGGCGGTAAGGATGCGGTCGGACCACTCCAGCAGCGTCTCGGCGTCGGCCTGTTCGATGGTGGCACGATGATGCTCGGCGGCGGCTGGGCCGAATTTACGTTCGAACAGGCGCAGCAGGATTGCGGCTTCGCCTTCCTGACGGCCTTCCTGGCGCCCCTGCAGCATCCCCTGCTGCCACTCCTTGCGCACCAGGTTTTCCAGATTCTCTGCCAGCATCTCTTTCTCCTCCACCAGACTGTTCAGTTGGTCCAAGTTGACCTTGGCACCCAGCCGTTGCAGGTGCCGTTTGATCCAGCGCGTGATGATCCGGTCCATCCGCTCCTTGTTCGGGTCGGCCTGGATGATCGTCACGATGCGGTCGACCGCCTGTTGCAAGGCTTCCCAGCTCTCGCCGGCGTTTTCGACGCCAAACACGCCACTCAGCGGGGTCT
>SKWC01000170.1 GCA_007129145.1 Rubritepida sp. | reverse complement strand
GGTGGCGATGCCCCAGGCCTCGGCCCCACCGCCGCCGCCGCCCCCCGCCCCCGCCCCGGCAGCCGCCGCCCGCACCCTGGTGCTGGAACAGAACATCCGCGCCGGGCAGCGCATCCATGCCGAGGGCAGCGACCTCATCATCATCGGCAGCGTGAATGCCGGCGCCGAGGTCATCGCCGACGGGCACGTCCATGTCTATGGTGCGCTGCGCGGCCGCGCGGTGGCCGGTGCCGCCGACAATGCGGCGGCGCGCATCTTCGCGCAGAATTTCGACCCCGAGCTCGTCGCCATCGCCGGCTTCTACGCGGTGCGCGAGGGGCTGTCGGGCACCCCCATCGGGCGCGGCGCGATGGTGCGGCTCGAAGGGGAACAACTCCGGTTCAGCCCGATCGGCTGAGCCGCCACGCATCCGGAGGGACCCGCTTCATGGCGCAGGTGATCGTTGTCACATCCGGCAAGGGCGGCGTGGGAAAGACCACCAGCTCCGCCGCCTTCGCCACCGGCCTCGCGCAGCGGGGCAAGAAGACCGTGGTGATCGACTTCGACGTCGGGCTGCGCAACCTCGACCTCATCATGGGGGTCGAGCGGCGCGTGGTGTTCGACATCGTGAACGTCATCCAGGGCGAGGCGCGGCTCAACCAGGCGCTGATCCGCGACAAGCGGGTGGATGGCCTGTGCATCCTCCCGGCCAGCCAGACCCGCGACAAGGACGCGCTGACCCGCGAGGGCGTGCAGGGCATCATCGAGGAGCTGTCGAAGGAATTCGACTACATCCTCTGTGACAGCCCCGCCGGCATCGAGAAGGGCGCGCTGCTGGCGCTGTATTTCGCCGACGCCGCGGTGGTGGTGACCAACCCCGAGGTCAGCTCGGTGCGTGACAGCGACCGCATCCTGGGCGTGCTGCAGTCCAAGTCCAAGCGCGCCGAGGAAGGCAAGGAACCGGTCCGGCAGCACCTGCTGCTGACCCGCTACGACGCCAACCGCGTCGAGCGCGGCGAGATGCTGAAGCTGGACGACGTGCTGGAGATCCTGGCCATCCCGCTGCTGGGCGTGATCCCCGAGAGCGAGACGGTGCTGAAGGCCTCCAACGCCGGCAACCCGGTGATCCTGGACAGCGAGAGCCCGGCCGGCCAGGCCTATGCGGATGCGGTGGCGCGCTTCCTCGGCGAGGAGCGCCCGCACCGCTTCATCGAGGCGGACAAGAAGAAGGGCTTCTTCGGGCGCCTGTTCGGCGGGAGGGCGGCATGAGCTGGCTCAATTTCTTCCGCGCCCGGCGCGAGGAGCAGCAGGCCACCCCGGCCTCCCAGGCCAAGGACCGGCTGCAGCTGATCATCAGCCATGAGCGTGTGTCCCGGAACGGCGAGGATTTCCTGCCCAAGCTCCAGCAGGAGCTGGTGGCGGTGGTCTCGCGCTATGTGTCGGTGGACGCCGAGAAGGTGCATGTGAACCTGGAGCGCGGCAACGACCTCTCGACGCTGGCCATCGAGATCGAGCTGCCCGGCCCCAAGGCGAAGTCGGCGTGAGCTTCGAACAGGCCGCGGCCTTCGCCGCCGCGCATGAGACCCCCTGGCCGCGCGACATACTTGCGCATCTGGAGGCCGGGAATTTCGAGCCGCCGCCCGACAATGAGGTGATCGGCCCCACCGCCCCGCGCGGCGGGCCGGCCGGCGTCATCTTCCACCGCGGCAGGCGCGTGGCCGAATGGGGCGACACGGGCCGCCCCGACATGACCTTCAGCGTGGCCAAGAGCTACCTCGCGATCCTGGCGGGGCTGGCCGTGCAGGATGGGCTGCTGCCCGACCTCGACGCGCCGGTGGGCGCGCGCGTGGACCACCCCGCCTTCCAGGGCGAGCGGAACGGGCGCGTGACCTGGCGGCACCTGCTGACCAACACCTCCGAATGGGAGGGCAGCCTCTTCGGCAAGAGCGACCTGATCGACCGCGGCCGCGACCTGGCCGCCGAGGGCCAGGGCAAGAAGCGCAGCACCCGGCCGCTGCAGCCGCCCGGGGAATACTGGGAATACAACGACGTGCGGGTGAACGCGCTGTCGCTCGGGCTGCTGCACCTGTTCCGCCGCCCGCTGCCCGAAGTGTTCCGCGAACGCATCATGGACCCGATCGGCGCCAGCCCCGACTGGCGCTGGCACGGCTACCGGACCTCGGGCGTCGAGATCGACGGGCGCGTGATCGAGAGCGTCTCGGGCGGCGGCCATTGGGGCGGGGGCATCTTCATCTCGGCCGAGGACCAGGCGCGGGTCGGGCTGCTGGTGACCGCCGACGGCGAGTGGGAGGGCCGGCGGCTGATCAGCCGGGAATGGCTGGACGCCTGCCGCACCCCCTGCCCGCTGAACCCGCACTACGGCTTCCTGTTCTGGCTGAACACCGGCCGCACCAAATACCCCGCCGCCAGCGCGCGGACGGTGTGCTTCGTCGGCGCGGGCGGCAACACCACCTGGATGGAGCCGGAGGAGGGGATCGTCAGCGTGACCCGCTGGCTCGATCCCGCCCAGCTGAACGGCTATATGGCGCAGGTGCGGGCGGCGGCGGCCTGAGCACGCCGCCCCAGGGCCTGGACCGCCAGGCTTGGCCGACTCGACGCCGGCCTCAGTCGCGGCCGATCCACTCCGGCTGTTCGACCGGCACGAGGTCGGGCAGGTTCACGACCACCTCCTCGGTGCCCGAGCGGACGAGGGCGCAATGCAGCACCTCGGACGCGGAGGCGTTGATTTCCTGGTGCGGCACATAAGGCGGCACCAGGAAGAAGTCGCCCGCCCTCGCCTCGGTGATGAATTCGAGCCGGTCGCCCCAGCGCATGTGGGCGGTGCCGCTGATGATGTAGATCACGCTCTCCAGCGGCCCGTGGTGGTGCGCACCGGTGCGCGAGCTCGGTTCGATGCGATTGGTCCCGGCCCACAGCGCGACGGAGCCGTTGCGCGCGCCGCTGATGGCGACCTCGCGGTTCATGCCCAGCGTCTCGGGCGTGTCGCCGCTCTTGTCGCTGGCGCGCACGCGCTTGATGCCGGCGGTCCGCCAATCGGTCCGGGTCAGGTTGTCGGGCATGCTGTGGATCCTTCCTTGTGCGCCGGCGGGCGCTGGGCGGTG
>SKWC01000284.1 GCA_007129145.1 Rubritepida sp. | reverse complement strand
GCCCGCCCGAGGCGCGCCGCGCCGGGCGGTACAGGCCATGGTCTATGCTCGGCACGACCAGCGCCGCCGGGTGGCCGTGCGCCGCCTCCACGACTCGGGTCAGCCAGGTCGTCTTGGCGAAATAGGTGCAGCCGCGCAGCAGGCCGAAGCTGGCCAGCGCCGTCACATGCTCGACCGTGCCCGGCGCGTAGAACAGCGGCTCGTAGTCCTGCACGTAATAGGCGGTGCGCGGCGGCGTGCCGCGCTGCCCCCCCAGCGCCTGCGCCACCATGTGCACCGAGCTGTTGGTGGTGCCCACCACCATCTCCACCCCCGCCAGCCGCTGGCCCAGTTCGGCCGGGCCGTCGAAGGCGACCACCCCGCCGCCCGTGACCCAGTCGAAGCGGTCATAGGCGGCGCGGAACGCCCCGGCATTGCCGGCATTCACCGCCACCGCCGCATCGAGGCCAAGGTCCCGCAGCGCGCCCACCTCCTGCACCACCGAATGCGCGCCGCCGCTGCCGCCCCGCACCGGCAGAACGAAGATGATCCGCGTCATTCACCCACGCTCCATGGTCCATTCCGGCGCGGCCAACCGCTCGGCCAGCAGCGCACGCAGCCGCGCCAGCGGCGCGCAGCGTTGCATCCCGGCCTCCAGCGCCGCCGTGTTCAGCCCCGGATGCTTGTTCGCCAGTTCCAGATTGCCCGCCCGCGACAGGCCCTGGCGGCTTGCGCCGAAGCTCACGCTCTTGTGGTGGAAGACGAAGCAGTCATCGGCCACCACGAGGCCGAACCCCGCACGCCGCGCGCGCAGGCACAGATCCGTCTCCTCGCCATAGCCCATCGGGAAGGCCTCCTCGTCATACAGCCCCACGCGGTCGAACACCTCCCGCGCGATCAGCGTGGCGAAGCCGTTCAGCAGGGGGAATTCCGGCCGCGCGCGCTCGGACAACGAACCGACCAGCGCCTGCACGCGCCCGGCATCGGCCACCGTAATCGCATCATTGGTGGACCAGCCGCCATCGGCGCGCTTCACCTCGGGGATGCTCTGCCAGCTCGCGGCATTGGACAGCGGCCCCACCATACCGGTCCCAGGCCGCGCCCGCGCCGCCGCATGCAGCCGATCCAGCCAGCCCGGCGTCACCACGGTGTCGGAGTTGAGGATCACCACCCAGGGCGCCTCGGTGGCCAGCACCCCCTCGTTGATCGAGCGCGTATAGCCGCGATTGACGTCGCGGCGGTGCAGCCGGAACAGCGGATCGCCGGCCGTCTCCTCGCGCAGCAGCGCATGGGTGTGAGGCCGGCTGCCGTCATCCACCACCAGCACACGGCAGGGGCCCGTCATGGCCGCGCGCAGTGCCCGCAGGCAATCCCGCACCACCACCCCGCCGTTGAACACCGGCACCACCACCTCGGTGACGGGGTGCTCCACGCCGATGGGCTCGGCGGGCAGGCTGCGTGGGACCGGCACGGCCGAGGGCATCGGCGGCAGCAGGCCCTCATCCGACGCTCCCACCCGCCGATGAATGCGAAACGCATCGGCCAGGGCCGCGAAGCCCTGCTCCAGCCGCCCATCCTCCATGCGCCTGCCCTCGGCCGGTGGCGGCGCCAGCACTGGCGGCATCACCACCAGCCCCCGCGCCTCGGCGACCGAAAGGGTGAGCCATGGCAGCCCGCCCTCGCCCAGGGCCTGCGGCTCGACCATCGCCTCGACGGCGGCCGGCGATCGGAACAGCTGAAAGCGGCGCAGCAGCCGGACCGGCACGAAGCTGCGGCCGCTGCGGGCGCTGAGCCACAATTCGGCCGATTCCTGCGTGAAGGCCTCGGTGGCCTGGGTCAGCCATGCCGCGATCAACAGCCGGCGCGGCCCATCCGCCGTCGCCAGGACATCGGCGCGCAGATGCACGCTGATGGCGCCCGCACCGGACTCCGCCTGCAGCCGGACCCCGCGCCGCGCGGCATCCGCCACGCCGCGCCGGATCATCTCGAAGCGCAGGCTCGCCGCACCGCCGCCGCCCTGCACCCACAGCCCCTCGGCCAGTTCGCGCGGCGCCGCCGCGCCCAGACGCCCGGACAGCCCCGCCGGCCAGCGGGAGAGCGCGGCGGCCATGGCCTCCGGCGCCGGTCCATCGGGACCGGGCTGCGCCGGGAGCAGGACCGGCAGCCGCAGCGGCGAGCCTTCCAGCTCCTGCCCCGTGCCGAGATGCCAGGCGCGCAGCGCATGCGACGCCCCTTCCGAAAGGCCCCTTACGGAAAGGCTGGGCGGCACCCGCCAGCGGAACACCCAACGGCCATCCGGCGCCGCCTCCGCCTCCACCGCCTCCGCCCACAGACTCCCGATGCCGAGCGCCACCTCGGGCGGCTCCCTGGGTGCCTCGGGGTCAGGCGCCAGCCAGCCCTCGGCCAGCCCGTCCTGCGCGAGGCGGAGCATCCCGGCAGCAGGGCGGGGGGCGGCATGCCCGCACTTGACCCCACTCATGGCCGCGGCACGGCCAGCACGGGCTGTCGCTCCAGAGCCGGGTCCTCGAAGCCTCCCGGGAGAGCTGGCTTCTCCGCCAGCGGGCAAAGTGGTCGCGGCGGCTGCAGATCAAGCCCACCCGCACCGCCAAGACGGAGGCACAACCGCAGCCGCCCCTCGGTCAGCGCCACCGCCTCGGCGGCATCGAGCCGAAGGGCGAGGTCGAGCAGCCTGGGCCCCGGCTCCAGCCGGGCCTCCAGCAGGCGCCGCGACAGCCCCGGCCCTTCCAGCAGCGCCTCGATGGCCATCCCAACATCCACGGCCATTTCCCAACCCAGCCGAACCCCGCGGGCCAGGGCAGGGGCGGCGGCGGGATCGAGGCCGAAGGCGATCTCCGCCCCTCCGCCCTCCGCCACCAGCGACAGGCCGTGGACCGGCAGTTGGCCCGGCGATATCTCCCGCGGGTCGCCGGCCGAATAGGACAGGCTTCCCCCCGGTGCGGTGCTACGGAGCGAGACGCCCGGGCAGGGCGCGAGCGGCTCGGCGCCCGCCACGCAGTCAACCGCTGCCGGCCAGTCGTGCAGGCTCGGGTTGCACAGCGGCGAAGCGGGCCCCACCGCGCGACGGGATGAGCCGGGCCCCGCCGCCGCTTCGCCCGGCGCCAGG
>SKWC01000003.1 GCA_007129145.1 Rubritepida sp. | reverse complement strand
CGCATGGCGCGCGTCATCTTCCGGCTGCGGCCGCTGGAGCAGGCGCTGGGGCGCGATGCGGTGCGCCGGCGATTCGCGGCGCTGGTGGATGCGAGCCGCGGCGCCCGGGGCGAGGACGCGGCCTTCCGCTGAACCGCCTCAGGCGCCCGGGCTCGCCATGTCGCGTTTGCGCATTGTCTCCTGGTCCCACCGGTGCGGCGCATCGGCGCCCCCGGCACGGGGCGCCGGCGCCAGGCGCACCCGGTTCCGCCCCTCATGCTTGGCGCGGTAGAGTGCAGCATCCGCGCGCGCCATCAGGGCTTCTGCGCCTTCGGCGCGCAGGCCCTCCGCCAGCCCGGCCGAGATGGTGATGCGCACGTCATTGCCGCGACCGCCGGCGCCATAGCTGGTCGCGGCCACCGTCTCGCGCAGCCGCTCCACCAGCGGCAGGGCGGCGGCGGCGGCCAGGCGCGGCAGCAGCACTGCGAATTCCTCGCCGCCGGTGCGCGCCGGCGTGTCATCCGGCCGCGACCACTCGCGCAGGGTCCGCGCCAGGCCCTGCAGCACCGCATCGCCGGCGGCATGGCCCTGCCGGTCGTTCACCGTCTTGAAGTGGTCCACATCGAGCACGACGACGCACAGTGGATCGCCCGCGCCGGGTGCCGACAGCGCGTCTTCGAAGCCGCGGCGGTTGGGCAGGCCGGTCAGCGGGTCGGTCAGTGCGTCGCGCCGCGCTTCATTCAGGGCCGAGCGAAGCTCCTCGGCCTCGCGCGCGCGGGCGGCCAGCCGTTCCGCGAGGCTGCGGGTGGTCTGGCACAGCTCGCGCGTTTCATCGAGGACGCGGCGCAGCTGTGCCGTCAGGCTGGGCGGGCTGCCGGCCAGCGTGCCGCTCAGCCCCGCGAGGCTGTGCCCGTAGCGATGCGCGCTGGCCCGCGCCGTCTCCAGCAGCCGCACGGCCTCCTGCAGCGAGGCCTCGACCTGGGCCGCGACGCGCCCCACCGCGGCCGCGTGGGGCTCCTCGGCGCAGACCCGCGCATACCAGGCGTCCATGTCCGGCTGCGACAGGTTGCGGCCGGTGGCCAGGGTGTCGCGGATCTGGGCGCAGAGGCCGGGATGTTCGCCGGCGTGGAAGCTGAACCAGACATGGTAGTTCTCGGGCGTGGGGCTCAGCTGGTGCGCCAGCAGCGATTCCATGGTGGCATGGGCGATGGCCAGCGCCGGGTCGCGCCCGGGCTGCGGGGTACGCCCAGCCGGCATGGTTGTCTGGCCATCGCGCATCGGCATCACCCAAGTCGTCACGAGCGTCATCAGGCACGGGCAGGCTGAAGGCTTTGTTACCGTCGGTCGCCTGCCAGGCCTGTCGTGCGGCTCAGCCCAGCCCGGTGACCCAGCCGGCCAGCAGCAGCCACAGCGGCAGGGTGAGGATGGCCAGCAGGTGCTGGCTGGTGGTGATGGCGGCCATCAGCGGCGCATCCCCGCCCATGGCGCGCGCCATGACATAGGAGGAGGAGGAGGTGGGCAGCGCCATGAACAGCACCGCCATGGTCACCGCCAGCGGCTGCAGCCCGAGTGCCAGGCCCAGCAGAAGCGTCAGCCCCGGCATGCCGACCAGCTTCAGCGCCGCGGTGGCGGCCTGCAGCCCCAGCCGGTCGCGCAGCGCGCCCAGCGTCAGCGCCGCCCCCACTGCCAGCAGCCCCATCGCCACCGCGGCACGGCCGAGCGAATCGAGCAGCGGCCGCACCCCGGGCGGCAGCCCGCCCAGCGCCGCCACCAGGAAGCCCGCGGCCGTGCCCAGGATGAGCGGGTTCAGCGCCAGGTCGCGCAGCAGCCTAAACGGCCTGATCCGCCCGCCATCGCGCAGGCTGAAGGCCGTGATGGTGACCAGCTGCACGAAGGGCACGATCAGGCCGGTCGCGACCGCGCCCAGCGCGACGCCCGGCAGCCCGTACAGCGCGCCCGCGACCGCGAATCCCACCAGGTTGTTGAAGCGGATGCCGCCCATCAGCACGCTGGTCATCGCCGCATGGCCCTGGCCGAAGGCGCGGGCCAGCGCGACCGAGGTGGCGGTGCCGATGCCCAGCGCCGTCCATATCGCCACCAGCATCCCGCCGAACGGCAGCTGGTCCAGCCGCACCGACCCCACCGCCACCACCAGCAGCGCCGGCATCAGCACCCAGTAGATAAGCCGCTCGATACCGGCCCAGACGCCATCCTCGCGCAGGAGGGTCCGCCGCAGCAGGGCACCCAGCGCGATCAGCCCGAAGGCCGGCACGAAGCCGTCCAGATAGCCGACCAGCGCCCCGTTCAAGATGTGGGGGGCGCGTCGCGCCGGCGTTCGATCTCGCTCAGGCAGGCGGATTCGCTGCGTTGCGCCACGCCGCCCGCGCGGGTCTGGGCATGCGCCACCCGCAGCCCGCCGCCCCGCGGAAGGAACACGAGGTCGAGCTGGCAGCCGCCCGCGCTGTAGAGCCAGACCTCCGCGCTGCCCTCGGGGCGGCGCAGAAGGGGCGGCCCCAGCCGCGCGCTGATGGTGGCGGGGCTTTCCCCGACCAGGCCGGAGGCGGCGGCGGCTGGGGCGGCGCCGGAGCCCGCGCCGCCCGCGCGGAACAATGCCAGCGCCGCCTCGGTCTCGTCGTCGCGGGCCGCGTTGCACCCTGCCAGCAGCGGCAAGCCGGCCAGGAGGAGAAGCCCGATGAGGCTTCGGCGCAGGGCGCTCAACCCTGGTCGGGCAGCATCTCGAGCGTGCCCATCATGCCGCCGCCGTCCTCGACCGAGAGGCGGCGATAGCGGATGGTGCCCTTGACCTTGCCCGAGGCGCGCAGCGTCAGCGCGCCGCGCGCGGTGATGGTGCCGTCGAACAGCCCGGCGATCTCGGCGTCCTCGACCTCGACCTCGCCGCGGAATACGCCCGTGGGGCTGATCATCAGCTCGGCGGCCTGGATCATCTGGCTCTCCACCGTGCCCTCGACCACCAGGCGCTCGGCGTCGCTGACGGTGCCCTGCAGGCTGATGCCGCGGCCCACGACCAGCGTCCGGCGCTCGCTTGTCATGGGCTGCGCGCGTGGCGTGGTGGCGCCAGGAGCGGCGCCGGGGAGCGGCGCCGCGCCGGCCGGCCGGGCGCCGGG
>SKWC01000206.1 GCA_007129145.1 Rubritepida sp. | reverse complement strand
TCCAGCGCGGCGCGTGCGGCGATCCAGTCCGGGTCGTCGCGCGCGCCGCCCAGCCGCGCGGTGGTCAGGAAGTCGCGCAGCGGTTCGACCGGCACCGCGCGGAAGCGGCCGGTGGGGTGGTGGAAGGCGATGGGGGCGAAGATGGGCGGCGCATCCGCGGCGATGCCGGCCTCCAGCAGCGCCATTTGCACCCGCGGCACCCCCATGGGTGTGCGGTTGCCGACGAAGAAATCCAGGAGATCCGTCAGGTCACTGGCGATGCGCGGCATCAGCGACGCCCGTAGCTGTCCTCGATGCGCACGATGTCGTCCTCGCCCAGGTAGGAGCCGACCTGCACCTCGATCAGGTGCAGCGGAATCATCCCCGGGTTTTCCAGCCGGTGCACGCAGCCCAGCGGCAGATAGACGGATTCATTCTCGCTGCGCAGCAGGTCCTCCTCGTCGCGCTGGATGCGCGCGGTGCCCCTCACCACCACCCAATGCTCGGCGCGGTGGTGGTGCTTCTGCAGGGAGAGGCGCCCGCCGGGGCGCACCACGATCTCCTTCACCTGGAAGCGCTCGCCCAGGATCAGCCCCTCGTAATGGCCCCAGGGGCGATAGACGCGGCGCTGCTGCGCGGCCTCGGGCGCGCCCTCGGCCTGCAGGCGCTCGACCACCTTCTTCACATCCTGGGCGCGGGCGCGCGGCATGGCCATCACGGCGTCGTCGGTGACGATGACCACCGCGTCATCGAGGCCCAGCACCGCGGTGCGGATGCCCTCGCTGCGGACCAGGCAGTTGCGCGAGTCCACCGCCGCGACCGGCCCCTGCAGCGCATTGCCCGCCGCATCCTTCGTGGCGATGGCCCACAGCGCGTCCCAGCTGCCCACATCGCTCCAGCCAAGTTCGGCGGGGATGACGGCGGCGCGGTCGGTGCGCTCCATCACCGCATAGTCGATCGAGATGGAGGGCGCGGCGCGGAAGGCCTCGGCGCCCAGGCGGATGAAGTCCAGGTCACGGCTCGCGCCGTCCAGCGCGGCGCGGGCGGCGGCCAGCGCCTGCGGGGCGTGGCGGTCGAGTTCCGCCAGCAGGGTGGCGGCGGTGGCGACGAACATGCCGCTGTTCCAGACATGCCGCCCATCGGCCAGCATGGCGGCGGCGGTGGCGGCATCGGGCTTCTCGGTGAAGCGGCGCACCGCGCGCACGGCGGGCGCCTCGGCCAGGGGCTCGCCCATCTCGATGTAGCCGAAGCTGGTTTCCGGCGCGTCGGGGCGCATGCCGAAGGTGATGATCCGCCCGGTCTCGCGCGCCGCCTGGGCGGCCTGGGACAGCGCCAGATGCAGCGCGGGGACGTCGCGGATTGCGGCGTCGGCGGCGGCGATCCACAGCACGGCACCCGGCGCGGTCTCGGCCACCAGGGCGGCGGCGGCGGCGATGGCGGGGCCGCTGTTGCGCCCCTCGGGCTCCAGCAGGATGCGCGGCTGGCTCACGCCCGCCTCGCGCAGCTGCTCGGCCACCAGGAAGCGATGCTCCTCGTTCGCGACCACCACCAGCGGCGCGAAGCCCGGCCCCAGCGCGCGCAGCGCCGTCTCCTGGATCATGGTGCGCTGCGAGACCAGCGGCCAGAACTGCTTCGGGTAGGCCTGGCGCGACAGCGGCCACAGCCGCGTGCCGGTGCCGCCCGACAGCAGGACAGGCACGATGTCATCGGTGCTCATGCGGCGGTCGTCCTGGATCCTGGGTTTGCAATCCATGACCTTGTCCGCTCCGGCCCGGTGAGGCAAGGTCCGGCCATGGCTGAAACCGCCCCGCTGGTCTGGATGGACGCATTCGGCCTGTCGCTGACCGGCGGCACGGGCATCGCCACCTACAGCCGCGAACTGGCCGCCACGCTGCGCGGCAGCGGTCTCGGGCTCGGGCTGCTCTATGGCCGCCCGGTGCGCCCGGGCCTCGATCCCATGGCGCGCGAGGTCGCCTTCTTCGACGCCGGGAACCGGCTGCGCCGGCCGCTGGCCAAGCGCCTGGTGGGCATGCTGCGCCGCCAGCTGGCCGAGCCGGTGCCGCCCGGGGTGGTGGATCGCGGCCTGAGTTCCGCCGCGCTGCAGGAGGGCTTCTCCACCGCCAATGTCCCCGAGTGCGACGGGGTGTGGAACGCCGACGACATCTTCGGCCGGGCGGTGGTGCACATGCATGTGCTGCGCCGGATGCTGCATCTGCGCCTGGCGGAAGGCGCCCCGCCCCGGCTGATGCACTGGACGCACATGCACGGGCTGCGGCTGGAGGGCGCGCTGAACATCTACACCGTGCACGACGCCATCCCGCTGCGCATGCCCTGGGCGGCGCTGGACCACAAGGGCCGCTGGATGGCCACCATGCGGGCCGTCGCCGCCAGCGCGGACCACATCGTCACCGTCTCCGAGCACGCCCGGCAGGACCTGATCTCGCTGTTCGGCATCCCGCCCGAGCGCATCACCAACACCTACCAATCCGTGCCGCCGATGCGCACCGCGCTCGATCCGCGCGCCTCGCGCGAGAGGCTGGCGTCGGTCTATGGGCTGGAGGACCGGGGCTACCACCTGTGCCTCTCGGCGGTGGACCCGCGCAAGAATGTGGCCCGCATCATGGACGCCTACATCGCCTCGGGCGTGACGCGGCCGCTGATCCTGGTGGGGCCGAAGCACGGCAATGCCGCGGCCGAGCTGCGCCTGCTGACCGCGGCCGACGGGACGGAATCCCGCGACGGGCGGATCATCCACCTGGGCTACCTGCCGCGCGCCGATGTCGAGGTCCTGCTGCGCCACGCCCGCAGCCTGTGCTTCCCCACCCTCTATGAAGGCTTCGGCCTGCCCGCCGTGGAGGCGATGCAGGCGGGCACCGCGGTGCTGACCTCCACCGCCGCCTGCATGCCCGAGGTGGTGGGCGATGCGGCCCTGTGCGTGCCGCCCACCGACACCCGCGCCATCGCGGATGCGCTGCGCGCGCTCGACGCCGACGACGCCCTGCGCGAGCGCTTGCAGGCTGCCGGGCCCGCCCGCGCCGCGCTGTTCAGCCCCGAGCGCCACCACGAGCGGCTGGGCGCGCTCTACGCCCGGCTCGGCCTGCCCTTCCGCGCGTCCGGCGCGGGCGAACAGGCGCAGGCCG
>SKWC01000063.1 GCA_007129145.1 Rubritepida sp. | reverse complement strand
GGAGACGGGGTTCAGCGCTTGCTGAACTGGAAGCTGCGGCGGGCCTTCATCTTGCCGTACTTCTTGCGCTCGACCGCGCGGGGGTCGCGCGTCAGGAAGCCGGCCTTCTTCAGGATGCCGCGCAGGTCGGGCTCGTAGTTGCACAGCGCGCGCGAGATGCCGTGGCGCACCGCACCCGCCTGGCCCGACAGGCCGCCGCCGGTCACGGTCGCGATCACGTCGAAGGCCTGGTAGCGGTCGGCCACCAGGAAGGGCTGAGTGATCAGCATGCGCAGTACGGGGCGGGCGAAGTACTTCGCCTGCGGCTCGCCGTTGATGGTGATCACGCCCTTGCCAGGCTTGATCCAGACGCGTGCCACGCTCTCCTTGCGGGAGCCGGTGGCATAGGCGCGGCCCTGGGCGTCGCGCTTCGGCTCCCGCTTGGGGGCGTCGGCCGCCGCTTCGCCGGCCGGGGTGCCCTGGACGAGGTTCTTGAGGTCGGCGAGGGAGTTCGCCGTGGTCTGCTCGCTCATGGGGCTCAGCCGATCCTGTTCTTGCGGTTCATCGCCGCGACATCCAGCGCCACCGGCGCCTGGCCGGCATGCGGGTGCTCGGCGCCGGCATAGATGTGCAGGTTCTTCATCTGCCGCCGGCCCAGCGGCCCGCGGGTGATCATGCGCTCCACCGCCTTCTCGATGACGCGCTCCGGGTAGCGGCCTTCCAGGCGGTCACGGATGGAGCGGCCCTTGATGCCGCCCGGATAGCCCGTGTGCCAGTAGAAGACGTTCTGCACCGCCTTGTTGCCGGTGACGCGCACCTTGTCGGCGTTCACCACCACGACATGGTCGCCGCAATCCACATGCGGCGTGAACTGCGGCTTGTGCTTGCCGCGCAGGCGGTTGGCGATGATCGAGGCGAGGCGGCCGAGCACGAGGCCGTCGGCATCGATCACCCACCACTGCTTCTGGACCTCCGCCGGCTTCAGCGAGCGGGTCTGTGTGCTGAGCATGATCTCTTCCGGAAATGCGAAACTGCGCGGCTTGTGGCGCAACCTGCGCTGAAGGTCAAGCGCAACCAGGGCTTCCGGGCTGCGGTATCCATATACCGCAGGGTGCCGGGCCGCCGGATGATAGGCTCCTCGGAAATAAGCAAGCAGGAGAACACCATGTTCAGCCACATCACCCTGGGCAGCAACGACCTCGATCGTGCCATCACCTTCTATGCCGCCCTGATGCCCGTTCTCGGACTCGCGCAGGTCGAGGGCGGGCCGGAGCAGGGCTATGCGACCTGGGCGACGGCGCCCGAGACCGCGCCCCAGTTCCTGGTGCTGCGTCCCCTCGACGGCCGCCCGGCCAGCGTGGGCAACGGCACGACCATCGGCTTCGAGGCGCGCGCACGCGCCACGGTGGACGCCTTCCACGCCGCGGCCCTTGCCGCGGGAGGGCGCTGCGAGGGCCCGCCCGGGCTTCGCCCGCAGTATCATCCGGATTACTACGGCACCTATGTGCGGGACCCCGACGGGCACAAGCTGTGCTGCGTCTGCCACCTCCCCGCGCCCGGAGGATGACGCATGGACAAGGCGAAGGGCCTGGCGCGCGGCGCCGCGAACTATGGGGACCGCGACTTCGCGCTTTATCTGCGGCGCTCCTTCGCCACCTCCATGGGCTACTCGCGCGAGGCGCTGTCGCGCCCGGTGGTGGGCATCGCCGACACCGGCAGCGACCTCAACAACTGCCACCGCACCGCCCCCGAGCTCATCGAGGCCATCAAGCGCGGCGTGCTGATGGCGGGCGGCCTGCCGCTGTCCTTCCCCACCATCAGCCTGTGCGAGCCCTTCCTGCAGCCCTGCTCCATGCACTACCGCAACCTCATGGCGCTCGACACCGAGGCGATGGTCGCGGCCCAGCCGATGGATGCGGTGGTGCTGGTCGGCGGCTGCGACAAGACGGTGCCGGCCCAGCTCATGGCCGCCGTCAGCGCGGGCGTGCCGGCGGTGCAGCTCGTGGTCGGGCCGATGAGCGCCAACCCCTACCAGGGCGAGCGCCTGGCCGCCTGCACCGACTGCCGCCGCTACTGGGCGCGCTACCGCGCCGGCGATGTCAGCGAGGAGCGCATCGCCGAGGTCGAGGGCGCGCTCGCCACCACGGCCGGCACCTGCGGCGTGATGGGCACCGCCAGCACCATGGCCTGCATCGCCGCGACCATGGGCTTCATGCCGCTGGAGGCGGCCTCGATCCCCGCCACCCACGCCGACCGGCTGCGCGCGGCCGAGGCCGCGGGCGCGCAGGCGGTGCGGCTGATCCACAAGCCCGTGGCCCCCGCTGCGCTGGTCACGGAGCACAGCGTCGAGAACGCGCTGCGCGTGCTGCTGGCGCTGGGCGGCTCGACCAACGCGCTGGTGCACCTGGCGGCCATCGCCGGCCGCGCGGGGGTGGCCATCGACTACCACCGGCTGAACGCGCTGTCGGACACCACGCCCGTGCTGGTGGACCTCAAGCCCACCGGCGAGGGCTACATGGAGGATTTCCACTTCGCCGGCGGCATGCGCGCCCTGCTGCATGAGATCCGCGACCTGCTGCACCTGGACTGCCCCGACCTCGACGGCGTGCCGCTGGAACAGCGCATCGGCGACGGGCCGGCCTTCGTGGACCGCACCTACATCAAGGCCCGGGAAAACCCCGTCTCGCCGGTGGGCGGCCTGGTCGCGCTGCATGGCTCGCTGGCGCCCGACGGCGCCATCCTCAAGCGCAGCGCCGCCACCCCCGCCCTGTTCGAAACCGAGGCGCGCTGCATGGTCTTCGATGGGCTGGAGGATCTGGCGAACCGCATCGACGACCCCGACCTCGACGTGAAGGCGGACGACATCATGATCCTGAAGGGCGCCGGGCCCCTTTCCTCCTCCGGCATGCCCGAGGCGGGCTACCTGCCCATCCCGAAGAAGCTGGCCCGCGCGGGCGTGAAGGACATGGTGCGGATGAGCGACTGCCGGATGTCGGGCACCGCCTTCGGCACGGTGGTGCTGCACATCGCCCCCGAGGCGGTGGCCGGCGGGCCGCTCGCGCTGGTCGAGACCGGCGACCGGGTGCGGCTGTCGGTGGCGGAGCGCCGGCTGGACCTGCTGGTGGATGACGCGACGCTGGC
>SKWC01000249.1 GCA_007129145.1 Rubritepida sp. | reverse complement strand
TGACGGCAGCGATCCGGTTCCGGCCTGTGCCGGCGTACGATCCGAATGCCCCTCCGAGGTAGAGACGGGTCCCGTCGTAGGCCAGGTCCTCCACCCAGGAGTTTGGCCCATCACCCGGATTGAAGCCGCCGTCCACGGCCCCGGTCGCAGGGTTGAGGGCGATCAGGCGGTTGCGTGTGGTTCCGTTGTAGGTGGTGAACCAGCCCGCGGCATACAGCCGGCCGCCGCGCTGGAGCACGGCGTTGACCTGGTTGTTGAATCCGCTTCCCGGGTTGAAGCCGGTGTCGAGCGTGCCGGTGGCAACGTCGATGGCCGCGATGTTGCGCCGGGGAACCCCGCGAAACCCTGCGAACTCGCCACCGACGAAGAGGCGGGTACCGGTGGAGCTGATGGCACGGACCATGTCAGTGGCCCCGGTTCCCGGGTCGAAGCCTGCGTCGAGCGCCCCGGTCGTCGGGTTGAATCCGGCAATGCGAGACCGCTCGGTTCCGCCGACGAGGGCGAACTGCCCGCCCGCGTGCAGGCGTCCACCCGACAGGTGCAGGGCGTAGACGGGACTGTTGATGCTGGCAGGCGCAAAGCCGCCGTCCAGCGCACCGGTCGCCAGCGAGACCGCACCGAGGTGGGCGCGGGCCGTGCCGTTGATGGCCGGGAAGTTCGCGCCCAGGTGGAGCCGGGTGCCGTCGGTCGCCAGCGCATCGACCGTGAAGCCGGTGACCCCACTGCCCGGGTTGAACGCACCGATGTTGGCCCCGGTGACGAGGTCCGCTGCCGCAATCCGGTTGCGTCCCACACCGCCGTAGCTGTCGAACTGCCCGGCAAGGTAGAGGCGGCCCGATGCAATCAGCAGGGAGGTGACGGCGTTGGAGGCACCTGCTCCCGCAAAGCCCGTGTCCAGCGTCCCGGTTGCCAGGTCGACTGCCGCAACCCGACCCCGCGGAGCCCCGTTGAAGGTGGTGAAGTTCCCGCCGACGTAGAGCCGCCCCCCATCTTCTGCCAGTGCGTTGACCATGCCGTTGGGGCCGGTACCGATGTCGAAGGACGTGTCGACCTCGCCGGTTGTCGCATCGAGCCGCACGAGGTTCGACACCATCAGCCCGTTGTAGGTGAAGAAGTTGCCCCCGACGTAGAGGTGGTTCCCGCGCAGCAGCAGCGCATTCACCCCGAAGCTGGCGCCAAGGCCGCGGTGGAAGTAGGGGTCGAGCCCGCCGTCGGGCAGGATCCGGGCGAGCTTGTTGCGGGGCAGGCCACCGACCCGGTCGAAGTTGCCCCCGACGTAGAAGCCGCCGACCCCATCGGGAATCACCACGCGGATTCCCGATGACAGCCCACCGATGTCGTTGAACTGGGGAGCGCCCGGCAGCCGCTGGGCAGTCGTCGCCACGAGGCTCACGCCCGATCCGGTTCGCTCCCCGACCTGGGTGAAGCTGCCCCCAAGGTAGAGCCGCGTGCCATCCTCGCTGAGGTCGCTGTCGTACACGGTGCCGTCGGTGACGACCGCATTGGTGGGCATCGCCCCGGCCAGGTTGCCGACGGTGAATCGCCGCACCGGGCTCGTGGCGGTGCCGGCGGCGCCGGTGGTGCGAACGCGGTACCAGTACTCGCCGGGTGGCAGGTTGCTGATGGTGCGGCTGTGCAGCGTGCCGAGGTCGGCGGCGGTGTTCGAGACGTCGTTGGCGAATGACGACCACGCCACGCGCGGCTGGGAGTCGTAGACGAGCTCGCTGGAGCCGGTATCGGTCGAGTGCCACCAGATCGTGACCTGGTACGGGTTGACCCGCGCCGTCGGCCCGGACTCGATCGCCATGGCAGCGAACGCCGACGCTGGGGTCAGCAGGACCATGGCTGCCGCACACCCTGCCAGGAGCAGCCGGACCAGCCCGCGGGACGCCCCACGGCTACGGGAGCGATCCCGCGTGCGCGCCGCGTGTGCGTGGGCATTCACCCGTGAGGTATCGGCAGAACTCGCGTGATCCTTGAGGCTCGGGAAACGGCATGGCAACGCGCCGGCTGGCGCGAGGTGCGGCTGGGCCAGCCCACGGCTCAGCAGTGGTCGGAGGTGGACATTTCGCGGACGGCTTCCGTCCGTCCTGCGCCCACGCGTTGGACACGCCGGCGTCGGTTCCGCGCTGGACCGGGTCGCGATCGCTGCCAGTTCCGCGTCAGCGCGCCATCTTCGCGAAGCGCATCAGCCGCGGCCCCTCGAGCACGGCGTTGAGCAGCTCGGCTCCGCGCTCGAGCGATCCGAGCACCTGGGCGCGCTGGCCCGGGTCGAGCTTCAGGCGCATGCCGCCCTGCTGGAAGACCTGCTGCGTGGCAGCGCCGCTGGCCCGCTGCCCGGCACCTGCGCGCTGGACCAGGTCGCGGGCGAGCCCACCGAGGTCCCCGGCGTCGTGGCCGCCGATGCGCAGGTGGCCGCTGCCCTTGTCACCGGGCACGTAGCGCAGCCCCGGCTGCTGGTACTGGAGGAAGCGGGCAGGCTCGTCCCCGGTGCCGGCGGCCCAGAGCTCGGCCTGCCCCTTGAACGCCTGCTCGATCGCCGGCAGCCACTCCAGCACCTCGCTGACGCTGGCGCGGGCCGAGAGCATCGAGTCGGGCAGGCCCGGCACCCCGATGCGCAGCTCCGGGTCGAAGAGCACCTGCCCCACCGAGCGGTGGAAGTCGGTGTAGGCCAGCCGCAGGGCGTTGCCGTCGGGCTGGGCGCGCATGCTGCGCACCTCCCGTGGCAGCTCGTCCAGGCGCAGCGCCCGGGTGATGGCATCCATGGCCTCGGCGCGCTCGGCCCGATCGCCGATCGTGCGGGCCAGGTGCAGGTGGGCCGAGCCCATCAGGTCGCGCGCGTGGGTGACGTGCTCGTTGAAGCCGTGGATCGACATCAGGGGCGCTGCCTGCACGCGGCCTGCGTCGGAGCGTACGTAGCCGGCGGGCAGCGGTACCCCTCCCGATGCTGGCTGGATGCTCATGTCCCGTCAGGTCCCCTCTGCTGGCAGCCCGCACCCCGCATGGCGGCGGAGGCTGCACGTCGTCCTGCCGGGATGTCCCTGACATCCGGCGCGGATGTTGCAGGCAAACGGGCCCACTGGTGGCCCGATACGCGATTACGGCCGGGTATCGTCCTCG
>SKWC01000152.1 GCA_007129145.1 Rubritepida sp. | reverse complement strand
TGACGACGCGCTCATCGACATAGACGCCTGGAACGACTGCCCCGACGAGGCTACCGAGTCCGAGGTTGCCGGGATGCCCGCGTTCTTCGGACTCGACCTCTCGACGACGACCGACATATCGTCTGCGTGCTTCGTCGTCCCCCACGATGGCGTGCTCAAAGCCTTCTGGCGCTTCTGGATGCCCGAAGACCTCGCACACGTCCGTCAGCAGGAGGACCGCGTTCCCTACATCGAGTGGAGTCGTCAGGGATACCTCACGCTCACTCCCGGCAACGTCGTCGATTACGGCTTCATCCGCGGCGAGCTGCTCAGTCTCAGGGAGAACCTGAAGGTCGTCGAGGTGGGCTTCGACCCCTGGAACGCCACCCACCTATCGGGTGAACTCGCAGACGACCACGGCTTCGCTATGGTGCCCGTCCGTCAGGGCTTCCAAGCCATCTCGGACCCGACCAAGCGCCTGCTCGCCATCGTCGCGGAGCGCAAGCTCGACCACGGCGGCAACCCTGTGGCGAAGTGGATGGCCGCAAACGCGGTCGGCAAGGAAGACGAGAACGGCAACATCCGCCCGGTGAAGAACCGCTCTCGCGGGCGCATCGACGGCATCATGGCACTCGTCATGGCGCTCTACGTTATGGATCGCAGCGAGGGACTGGCCGACTGGGCCGAAGGCGGTTCTCTCGTGATCGACCTCTAAGGAGCAGGCATGAGGCTACCGTGGCAGAAGCGTAACTACACCGAGGTCGATTATGAGAACTTCTTCCTCCGTGGCACCGTCACCGGCAAGCGTGTAGACGCCACCACCGCCCTTGCGTCCTCGACGCTCGCGGCGGTCATCGCAGTAAGGTGTCGGGCGCTCTCGTCGTTGCCGGTCGATGTGAGAGAGCGCGTCGGTGACTTGCGCAAGGACGCCAGCAAGCACCCGTCGCATCTCATGTTCACCAACGGCCCGAACGACTACATGACGTGGGCGCAGTTCATGCGCTGGCAGCAGCTCAACGTGATGCTGTCCGGCAACGCCTACGCGGAGCTTGCGCGCAAGGGCGGGCGTGTGGTGGGGATGCAGCCCATCATAGGCCGCGTCGAGCCGAAGTACGAGAACGGACGCCTCTACTACATCGTGGGAACGGGCGATGACCAGCAGCAGGTGGAAAGCTCGCGGGTCGTCCACTTCAAGAACGACGTGCTGACCCCTGACGGCCTGAAGGGGCGCAGCGTCGTAGAGCTCGCAAGGGAAGCCATCGGCCTTGATATCTCCGCTGAGGAGTTCCTGGCCCGTGTGTTGTCGCAGGGCACCCACATGGGCGTGGTGCTGGAGACTGACGAGAAGCTCACCACCGAGCAGCTCACCGACCTCAAGGAGCAGCTCAAGGACGGGCGCGGCGTCACGGGTGCGGGCAAGGGCCGCATCTTCCAGTCGGGACTGAAGGCCAAGGTTCTCGGCATGACGGTCAAGGAGGCCGACCTCACCGACCAGAGGCGCTTCGTCAACGAGCGTATCTCGGCTATCGCCGGTGTGCCGCTCATCTTCCTCAACGACCTGACGCGGGGCACCTACTCCAATACCGAGCAGCAAGACCTCGCGTTCGCCAAGCACTGCGTCGCGCCGATCATCGTTGACCTTGAGCAGACGCTCAACCGCACGCTGTTCACCGAACCCGACCGCTACTTCGTGAAGTTCAACCTCGAGGGACTCGTCCGCGGCGACTACAAGACCCGCGTGGCCGCTTACGGAGAGGCCATCAGGAGCGGGTGGATGTCACCCAACGAGGTACGGGCGCTAGAGGACATGGACCCGTATCCGGGCGGCGACGAGTACCACATGCAGGCGCAGATGACTCCCGTGGAAGACCTCGACGACGTGAGGGGCATCCTGGCTCCCGTGGTCGAGAGCGTCATCGAACGCATCAGGCGTCACGCCGAGCACGCCGGGGAGCCTGCTGCGCGAGCGTTCGCGCACAAGGCGCTCGAACCCGTCATCCGCTCGCACACCGCAGCGGGCATCGAGTTCGACCCCGAGGCGGTCATCACGCAAGCCCTCGAAAGGAGCACGACATGAGCTTGGAAGTCAGGCGCGGGGAGATCCGCGCAATCATCGAGGAGGACGGCCAGCCCGTCATCGAGGGCCGCGCAATCGTGTTCGGCTCACCCTCGGACGACCTCGGCGGCTTCCGCGAGATCATCGAGCAGGGGAGCGTGAACTTCACCGACGACGTGGTGCTCGACTTCGACCACAAGACGCAGTACATCCTCGGCCGTCAGTCCAACGGCACGCTCGACATCAACGTCAGCCCCGACGGTGTGAGCTTCCGCGCCCGCCCTCCGCAGACGCAGTGGGTGCGCGACCTCATCGAGTCGATGAAGGGCGGCTACATCAACCAGTGCTCGTTCATGTTCCGCTGCCGTGAGGACGAGTGGCAGAACGCGGGCGAGGACACCGGAGTCATCCGCCGCGTCAAGGACGCGCTCGTCTCCGCGCTCAGTGTCGTGTCGATGCCCGCCTATCCGCAGACCACCGCAGAGGCACGCGATAAAGCTGCCGAACTGAAGGAAGCCCCGGAGCCACCCGCTCCTGAGCCAGTGCCCGACATCCAAGACGGGAAGCCCGTCGAGGAGAGTGTCGAGGGGAAGCCCCAAGACGCGCCGAGCATGTCGTATTACGAATCCCTGACCTGAAAGGAGACATGATGTCTCAGTACTATCTTGAGCTTGAGACTCAGGCTCACGACTTGCGCGGCGAGGCCAATGAGGCCATCGAGCGCGCCAAGATCGACAAGCGCGAGCTGACGACCGAGGAGATCGTCGAGGTCCGCTCCAAGAAGGAGCGCGCCGACGAACTCGACGCCGTGGCCCGCAAGCTGCGCGACCAGGAGACTGGCGAGCTTCGCAGCCTGTTCGAGAAGGCCGACAAGCCCATCGAGACCAGCGACGCCTGGGCGATGGCCAACGAGGCGTTCCGCAACTTCCCGAAGGGCGAGGAGCGTGCGCTGGCCGCTGGCTCGACGCCTGGTTCCTACCTCGTCCCGCAGGAGTGGCATGATCGCGTCCGGGAGTATCGCTTCCAGCGCAACTTCCTCCGTGCGGTCGGAGCCGAGGTCGTGCGCACCGACTCCACTCACAACATC
>SKWC01000414.1 GCA_007129145.1 Rubritepida sp. | reverse complement strand
GGGCGATGAGGCGCGTGACCGTGTCGATGGCGCCGCCGGGCGGGAAGGAGACGATGGCGCGGATGGGGCGGGACGGCCAGTCGGCCTGGGCGAGGGCGGGCGTGGCGAGCAGGCTGGCGGCCGAGCCGGCCAGGATGCTACGCCGCGAAAGCGTGCTATTGACCAAATTTTGTGCTCCCTGTGTAGATTGCCCGGACGCATCCAGGATGAATGCGTCATAAGCGGGCACATCATCGGGGCGCAACCTATATTGCCAAAATTTCAGCCAAAATATCCCCGCCACCAATCCACGAAGCGTCCCAGCCCTGTTCGCAGGTCGGTGCTGGGCCGCCAGCCGAAGTCCCGCGCCATGGCCGAGACATCGGCATAGGTCTCGGGCACGTCGCCGGGCTGCATCGGCAGGAATTCCCGCCGCGCCCGCACGCCCAGCGCCTCCTCCAGGATCGCCACCAGATCGAGCAGTTCCTCCGGGCGGTTGTTGCCGATGTTGTAGAGACGGTGCGCGCCGGGCGCGGGCGGGTGGTCCAGCGCCGCCAGCACCCCGGCCACGATGTCGTCCACATAGGTGAAGTCGCGCCGCATCCGGCCGTGGTTGAACAGCCGGATCGGCCGGCCGGCCAGCATCGCCTCGGTGAACAGCCAATAGGCCATATCGGGCCGACCCCACGGCCCATAGACGGTGAAGAAGCGCAGCCCCGTCAGCGGCAGGGCGTAGAGATGGGCATAGGCCGCGCTCATCGCCTCGTCGGCCAGCTTGGTCGCGGCGTAGAGCGAGGCCGGGCGGTCCACCCGGTCGGTCTCGCGGAACGGCCCGTCGGTGCGCGCGCCATAGACCGAGGAGGTGGAGGCATAGACCATGTGGCGGATGCGCCCATCCGTGCGGCGCACCGCCTCCAGCACCGACAGATGCCCCGTCACATTGGCCGCGGTGTAGGCGAAGGGCGCCTCGATGGACCAGCGCACCCCCGCCTGCGCGCCCAGATGCACCACCCGGTCAATCTCCGGATGGTCGGCCAGCAGCGCGGCGACGCCCGCGTGGTCCTCCAGGTTCATGCGCTGGAACCGGAAGCGCCCGGGCGCGGCACGCCCGGTCAGCGCCTCGAGCCGCGCCTGCTTCAGCGCCGGGTCGTAATAGGCGTTGAGGTTGTCCAGCCCGAACACGGCCTCGCCGCGGTCGAGCAGGGCGCGGCACAGATGCGCGCCGATGAAGCCGGCCGCGTCGGTGACCAGGACGCTAGACATGGCCGGGGCGCGGGGAGGGGCCCGGCCGCCCCCTTGGGTCGTGTATCATGCCCGCTTCCTGTAGCACGGTCCCGCCGGCCGGAACGCCTCGTGCATGGCGCGCCGACCCACAACCCTTGCGGGAGGCGGCCGCGCCCCCGATTGCACCCTGGCGCGCATCGGCTACACCGCGCCATGCCAATCGGGCCCATGCCAACCGGGCCCATCCCAACGGGGAGTGTCCCATGCCGGCCATGACGCGCCGCCCTCTTAGCCCGCATCTGCGTCGCCTGGAGGCCGAGGGCATCGCCATACTGCGCGAGACGGTGGCGGGTTTCCGCAACCCCGTGCTGCTCTATTCCATCGGCAAGGACAGCTCGGTCGTGCTGCACTTGGCGCAGAAGGCCTTCGCGCCGGGGCGGATTCCCTTCCCGCTGCTGCACATCGCCACCGGCTGGGACTTCCGCGCCATGCTGGAGTTCCGCGACCGCCGCGCAGCCGAGATCGGCGCCACGCTGATCGTGCACACCAACCCCGATGGCCTGGCGCGCGGCATCAACCCGCTGACCCATGGCAGCCAGCTGCACATGAACGTCATGGGCACCGAGGCGCTGAAGCAGGCGCTGGATGCGGGCGGCTTCGACGCCGCCATCGGCGGCGCGCGCCGCGACGAGGAGAAGGCCCGCGCCAAGGAGCGCGTGTTCAGCCACCGCGCGCCCGGCCACATCTGGGAGCCGCGCGGCCAGCGGCCCGAGCTCTGGGGCCTCTACAACACGCGAATCGGCCCGGGCGAGACGATGCGCGTCTTCCCGCTGTCCAACTGGACCGAATTCGACGTGTGGGACTACATCGCCGCCGAGGCGATCCCGGTGGTGCCGCTGTATTTCGCGGCCCCGCGGCCGGTGCTGCGCCGCGGGGCCGCGCTGATCATGCGCGACGACGACCGCATGCCGCTGGAGCCCGGCGAGCAGGTCGAGATGCTGTGGGTGCGCTTCCGCACCATGGGCGACTGGCCGCTGACCGGCGCGCATGAAAGCCGCGCCGAGACGATGGCGCAGGTGCTGGAGGAGTTGCGCGTCTCGCGCGTCTCGGAACGCCACGGCCGGCTGATCGACAGCGACCAGGAGGCATCCATGGAACGCAAGAAGCGCGAGGGGTATTTCTGATGGACAGCCCCATGCTCTCGCGCGGGCTGCTGCGCGTGCTCACCTGCGGCTCGGTGGATGACGGCAAGTCCACGCTGATCGGCCGGCTGCTGCATGACAGCCAGATGATCATGGAGGACACGCTGGCCGCCATCGCCCGCGACAGCCGCAAGCACGGCACGCTGGGCGAGGAGGTGGACCTGGCACTCCTGGTGGACGGGCTGGAGGCCGAGCGCCAGCAGGGCATCACCATCGATGTCGCCTACCGCTTCTTCACCACGCCGCGGCGCAGCTTCATCGTGGCCGACTGCCCGGGCCATGAGCAGTACACGCGCAACATGGCCACCGGCGCGTCGAACTCCGAACTGGCCATCATCCTGGTGGACGCGCGCAAGGGGCTGCTGACCCAGACGCGGCGGCACAGCGTCATCTGCTCGCTGCTGGGCATCCGCCATGTCGTGCTGGCGGTGAACAAGATCGACCTGGTGGGGTTCGAACAGGCGGTGTTCGACCGCATCGTGGGCGAATACGCGACCTTCGCGGCGCGGCTGGGCTTCCAGACCCTGCTGCCCATCCCGACCTCGGGCCGCTTCGGCGACAATGTCAGCCTGAAGTCGGGCAACACGCCCTGGTATGCCGGCCCGACCCTGCTCGAACACCTGGAGACGGTGGATGTCGAGCACGACCTGAGCCGCATTCCCTTCCGCTTCCCGGTGCAGCGGGTGAACCGCCCCGACCAGGATTTCCGCGGCTTCTC
>SKWC01000334.1 GCA_007129145.1 Rubritepida sp. | reverse complement strand
CCTGCTGCGGCGCGGCGATGTTGCCCGCGGGCGGCGCCGGCGGCGCGTTCTCGGCCGTCATCGCCGCGTCCTCGGGCTTCTCATCGTCCTTGATGTTCTTCTTGAAGGACTTGATGCCCTTGGCGACGTCGCCCATCAGCCCGCTGATCTTGCCGCTGCCGAACAGCAGCAGGACAACCAGCAGAACAACGAGCCAATGCCAGATGCTGAAGGTACCCATGGTCGCGCCCCAATCCCATCGGAGGTCTGTGCCGGCAAACTAGTCCGCGCGCGCGTCGAGCGCAAACCGTCACCCGCGGTTATCCGCGATGTGGGGAGCGCGCGGCGGCGGCGCAATGGCGGGCTCAGCGAACCGCCACCAGCGCCAGGATGCCCGAGAGTTCCGTCGCGGTCACGCCGCGCCGCGGCGAGGAGTCGAACAGGATGGCCGGATCCGCGAAGCCTGCCGTGCGCGCGCGCTCCAGCACGTCCCATCCCGGGATCTCGAAGACCAGTGATCCGCCATCGGGGTCCACCGGGTTGCCGTGGTATTCGGGGGGCAGCAGGTGCTCGATGTTCCCGTCCTCGCGCAGCCGCGACCGCCGCAGGCTGGCCGCGCTGCCATAGGCGAAGGGGAAGGTGGCCAGCAGCAGCCCGCCCGGCTTGAGGATGCGCGCCATGTCCCGCAGCGCCGCATCCAGCTCGGGCACATGCTCCAGCACCTCGTTCGACAGGATCACGTCGAAGGCGGCATCCGGCAGGCCCGAGGCGGTGATGTCCACATGCGGCACCGGGAAGCGCGCCCGCCGCGCCGCGTCATCCGGCAGGTATTCCGAGGCGAGCACGAAGGGAAACCGCCCGCGCACCGCCAGCGCGAAGGCGGTCACCGCCTCATGCATGTGGATGCGCAGGTTGCGCGCGCGCGGTGCCACGGGGAAGCGCAGCGCCAGCTGGTCCAGGATGCAGCGCTGCCGCGCGTTCAGCCCGCCCGCCAGGAACTGCTCGCGGTGATCGGGCCCGGCCGAGCGCAGCGCCCCGGGCTCCAGGCGGCCCAGGAAGGGTGATTCGATGCCCTCGGCCAGCGCGCGGTCCACGATGGCCTGCGCGCCCGCATGCCCCCGCAGCCCGGGCCGTGCCGCCAGCAGCGCACGGAACTCGTCCTGGGAGCGCAGCAGGGCCTGCACTTCCTCCAGGGTGGGCTCGGCCTGCGTCGTCATGCCGGGGCCTCCGGCTTGTCGCGGCGCGGGGCCGCCGCCTCCCCCCGCGCGCCGGCGCCCTTGCCGGGCCGCTGCCCCATGGCGATCGGCGCCACCAGATCCGCCAGATGGCCGATCTCCTGCAGGGCCAGCCCCTCGACCGGGGCGGGCGGCTTGGAGCCGCGCGCGACGCGACGCGGCAGCACGGCACGCCCGAAGCCCAGCTTCTGCGCCTCGCGCAGCCGCTGCTCGGCCTGGGCCACCTGGCGCACCTCGCCCGACAGCCCGACCTCCCCGAAATAGACCGCATCCGCGGCCGTCGGCTGGTCCGCCATGGCCGAGACCAGCGCGGCCGCCACCGCGAGGTCGGCGGCCGGCTCGTTCACGCGCAGCCCGCCCGCGATGTTCAGATAGACATCGGCCTGGGCGAAGGTCAGGCCGCAGCGCGCCTCCAGCACGGCCAGCAGCATGTTCAGCCGCCCGCCGTCCCAGCCCACCACCTGCCGCCGCGGCGAGCCGCCGGAGGAAGGTGCCAGCAGCGCCTGCACCTCGACCAGCACCGGCCGCGTGCCCTCCAGCCCCGCGAAGACCGCGCTGCCCGAGATGTTGCCGCGGCGTTCGGCCAGGAACAGCGCCGAGGGGTTGGGGACTTCCACCAGCCCGCCCTCGGTCATCTCGAAGACGCCGATCTCATCCGTCGCGCCGAAGCGGTTCTTCACCGCGCGCAGGATGCGGAACTGGTGGCCGCGGTCGCCTTCGAAATAGAGGGTGGCGTCCACCATGTGCTCCAGCACGCGCGGCCCGGCCAGCGTGCCTTCCTTGGTCACATGGCCCACCAGCACCAGCGCGAAGCCGCGCCCCTTGGCCAGCCGGATGAGTTCGCTGGCGCAGGCGCGCACCTGCGCCACCGTGCCCGGCGCGGAATCCAGCGCGTCCAGCCACAGCGTCTGGATGGAATCGATGACCACCAGCGCGGCATCGCGCTCGGCCTCCAGCGTGGCCGCGATGTCGCGCAGCGCCGCGGCCGAGGCGAGGCCCATCGGGCTGTCGGAGAGGCCGAGCCGCGCGGCGCGCAGCCGCACCTGGTCCACCGCCTCCTCGCCCGAGATGTAGAGCACCCGCGCCCCGCCCGCGGCCATGCGCGCCGCCGCCTGCAGCAGGATGGTGGATTTGCCGATGCCCGGGTCGCCGCCGACCAGCACCGCCGAGGCGGGGACGAAGCCGCCGCCCAGCACGCGGTCGAGTTCCGCGATGCCGCTGCGGTGGCGCGGCGGCGGCGCGGTCTCGCCGCGCAGGCTCACGATGGTGATGCCCTTGCCCGGCGGCGCCTTGGCGGCGGGGCCGGGGCCCTGGCGCACCGCCTCCTCGGCCAGGGTGTTCCATTCGCCGCAGCCGTCGCAGCGCCCCTGCCATTTCGGATGCACGGCCCCGCAGGACTGGCAGACAAAGCGCGTGCGTTCCCGGGCCATGGCGGCAGGCTGGCGCGGGCCGTGGGGTTTGCCAAGCGCCGCGACCCCGCGCATAGCGGCACGGATGAAACCGACCGCCCTTGACCTGCTGCGCCGCGGCATGGAGCGCCACCGCGCCGGCCGCCTCGAGGAGGCCGAAAGCCTCTACCGCCGCGCCCTGCGCCTCGCGCCCGGGCATCCGGACGCGCACAACCTTCTGGGCGCGCTGGCGCTGGAGCGCGGCGATGCCGCGGCCGCGTTGGATCATGGGCAAAAGGCGGTGGCGGCCAATCCGGGCAGCCTGCTGTATCGCGGCAACCTGGGTGCGGCGCTGGCGGCCGCGGGTCGGCTGGACGAAGCCATCGCCGCCTTCCGCGCCGTGCTGGCCGCACAGCCCGGCAACGCCAGCATGCTGCGCAACCTGGGCCAGGCGCTGACCGCGGCCGCCCAGCCGGAGGCGGCGCTGGACCCGCTGCGCCGCGCCGCCGCGCTGGCCCCCGATT
>SKWC01000459.1 GCA_007129145.1 Rubritepida sp. | reverse complement strand
GCGGTCGCGAACATGGCGCATGCCATCCGGCAGGTGTCGCTGCAGCGCGGCCATGACGTGACCAAATACGCGCTGGTCTGCTTCGGCGGCGCGGGCGGGCAGCATGCCTGCGGGGTGGCCGATGCGCTGGGCATGGAGACGGTGTTCATCCACCCCCTGGCCGGCGTGCTCAGCGCCTATGGCATGGGCCTCGCGGACCAGGCGGTGATCCGCGAGGCGGCGGTGGAGGCGGAGCTTGAGCCCGTCCTGATGCCCGCCCTGCGCGAGCGCCTGGCGCTGCTGGAGCAGGAGGGCCGCGCCGAGCTGGCCCGCCAGGGCGCCGACCCCGCGCTGCTGGAGGCGCGTCACCGGCTGCACATCCGCTATGCGGGGACGGACAGCTTCCTGCCCATGGAGATGGCGGAGAGCGAGGCCGCCCTGCGCGAGGCCTTCACCGCCGCCCACCGCGCCCGCTTCGGCTTCGCCACCCCCGAGCGCCCGCTGGTGGTCGAGGCCGCGCTGGCCGAGGTGATCCTGCCCGGCGAGGCGGTGCAGGAAACCCCGCTCGATGCCCGCCCTGCGGATGAGGCGGTGCCGGTGCTCGACCGGGTGCGGCTGTTCAGCGAGGGGGCGGCGCATGACACGCCGGTCTTCGACCGCGATGCGCTGCGCGCGGGCGATGTCCTGGCCGGGCCCGCCCTGCTGCGCGAGGCCAACGCGACCACGGTGGTCGAGCCGGGCTGGGAGGCGCGCGTCACCCCGCGCAACCACCTGGTGCTGCACCGCATCGCCCCGCGCCCCGGCGCGCAGCCGGCCGATTCCACCGCCCCCGACCCGGTGATGCTGGAGCTGTTCAACAATTTGTTCATGGCGATCGCCGAACAGGCCGGGGTGGTGCTGCAGAACACGAGCCTCAGCGTGAACATCAAGGAGAGGCTCGACTTCTCCTGCGCCATCTTCGACGCCGAGGGACGGCTGATCGCCAATGCGCCGCATGTGCCGGTGCATCTGGGCGCGATGGGCGAGAGCGTGCGCACCGTCATCGCCTCGCGCGGGGCAAGCCTGCGGCCGGGCGACGTGGTGGCGCTGAACAACCCCTACAACGGCGGCACCCACCTGCCCGATGTGACGGTCATCACCCCGGTCTTCGACGCGGCGGGCCAGGAGATCCTGTTCTACGCGGGCTCGCGCGGGCATCACGCCGATATCGGCGGGCTGACGCCGGGCTCGACCCCGCCGCGCTCGGCCACGCTGGAGGAGGAGGGCGTGGTGATCGACGACTTCCTCCTGGTGGATGCGGGCGAACTGCGCGAGGCGGAGTTCCGCGCCCTGCTGGTGGGGGCGCGCTACCCGGCGCGCAGCCCGGATGTGAATGTGGCCGACATCAAGGCGCAGATCGCTTCCAACGCCGCGGCCGGCCAGGGGCTTCGCGCCGCCGTCGAGGAGTTCGGCCTGGAAACGGTGCGCGCCTACATGGGCCATGTGATGGCCAATGCCGAGGAATCGGTCCGCCGCGTGCTGGCGCGGCTGCAGGATGGCCGCTTCGAAACGCGCACCGACGACGGCACGCCGCTGGTGGTCGCGGTGCGGGTGGACCGTGAAGCCCGCCGCGCCGTGGTGGACTTCACCGGCACCGGGCCGCAGCGGCCGGGCAATGTGAACGCGCCGCCGGCGGTGACGCGCGCGGTGGTGCTCTACTGCTTCCGCACCCTGCTGGGCGAGGACATCCCGCTGAACGACGGCTGCCTCGTGCCCATCGAGATCATCATCCCGCCGGGTTCCTTCCTGAACCCCGAGCCGGGGCGCGCGGTGGTGGCGGGCAACACCGAGGTCGGGCAGATGACCTGCAACGCCCTGCTGGCCGCGCTGGACGCCTGCGCCTCGGCCCAGGCGACGATGAACAACCTGCTCTTCGGCGATGCCGAGGTGCAGTATTACGAGACGATCTGCGGCGGCACCGGCGCGGGGCCGGGCTTCGACGGCACCAGCGCGGTGCAGACCCACATGACCAACACCCGCATGACCGACCCCGAGATCCTGGAGATGCGCTTCCCGGTGCGGCTCGAGGAATTCTCGATCCGGCGCGGCTCGGGCGGGGCGGGGCGCTGGCGCGGCGGCGATGGTTCGCGCCGGCGCATCCGCTTCCTGCGGCCGATGCAGGCGGTGGTGGTGGCGTCGCGCCGCAATGTGGCTCCGCACGGGCTGCATGGCGGCGCCGATGGCGCGCCCGGCCGGCAATGGGTTGAACGCCGCGACGGCGGCACCGAGACGATCCCCGGCAATGCCGGCGAGGCGCATCTGGAGCCCGGCGACGTGCTGGTGGTGGAGACGCCGGGCGGGGGCGGCTGGGGCAACGCATGAGGTGGCTGCGCCGCATCGCGGCGGCGCTCGCGCTGCTGACGGGCCTCGCGCTCGCTGCCGCCTGGCTGCTGCCGCAGTGGCTGGACTGGGACCGCCACCGCGCCACGCTGTCGGCCATCGCCTCCGAGCGCCTGGGCCGCGCCACCTACATCGAGGGGCCGATCCGCGTGGCGCTGCTGCCCGCGCCGCGCATGGAGGCGGAGGGGTTGCTGTTCGGCTTCGCCGAGGACGCCATCCGCATGACGGCCGATGGCATCCGGCTGCGGCTCGATTGGCTGGCGCTGCTGCTGGGGCGGATCGAGGTCCGTGAACTGGCCCTGATCGGCGCGGCGGTGCATCTGCCCTGGCCGCCGCCGACCCTGCCCGGCCTGCTGCCGCCGCCCTGGCTGCGCAACCTGGATGCCCGCATCGAGGACAGCCGCGTGACCATCGGCGGCGCCGTGATCGAGGGGGTAAGCGCCCGGCTGACCGCGGGCGGGCCAGTGGATGCGCTCTCGGCCGAGGGCAGCCTGTCCTGGCTCGGCCGGCCGATGCGTTTCCAGGCGGTGCTGGGCCATGCCGATGACGAAGGCGCGGCGGCGCTGTCGGTGCGCGGCGAGATGGAGGGCGCGGTTCTCTCGGCGCGTGGCGCCCTGCTGGCCGCGGGCGGCTTCGCGGGACGGCTGGAAGCCGAGGGGCCGCGCCTGTCGGCGCTGATGCCCGCGCCCCCCGGCGCCTTCCGCGCGACGGCAGCGCTGGATGCGGATGCCGAGCGCCTGCTGGCGCGCGACCTGGCGCTGGATTTCG
>SKWC01000327.1 GCA_007129145.1 Rubritepida sp. | reverse complement strand
CGCGGTGCGCGCCGCGCTGGCGGCGGCCACGCCCCTGCCCATGCTGGCGCCGCCGCTGCGCCTGTGCACCGACAACGCCGTGATGGTGGCCTGGGCCGGGCTGCTGCGGCTGGCCGCCGGGCAGCGCGATCCAATGGACCTCGCACCAAGGCCGCGCTGGCCACTGGACGAACTCGCGCCGCCGGATTGACCGGCTTGGGGTCATGGGCGCAGATTGATACGATGAGCGAACCGGCCCTCACGTCCCGACGCGACGCGCGGATCTGCGCCCTGATCGGGACGGGCCACTTCCTCAGCCACTTCTACATGCTGACCCTGCCGCCGCTGTTCCTGGCTTGGCGCGATGATTTCGGCGTGTCCTTCGCCATGCTGGGCCTCGCGGTCGCGCTGATGAGCGGCACCACCGCCCTGCTGCAGACGCCCGTCGGCTTCCTGGTGGACCGCTACGGCGCGCGGCCCTTCCTGGTGGGCGGCACGCTGCTGATGGCGCTGTCCATCGCCGCAATGGCGTTTGCCGACAGCTACTGGATGGTGCTGGCGCTGGCGGTGCTCTCGGGCGTGGGCAATTCGGTGATCCACCCGGCCGACTACGCCATCCTGGCGGGCTCCATCCGCAAGGAGTTCATGGGCCGCGCCTTCGCCATCCACACCTTCACCGGCAACCTGGGCTTCGCCATGGCCCCGCCCACGGTGGCGCTGCTGCTGCTGGCGATGGACTGGCGCGGCGCGGTGCTGGTGGTGGGGCTGCTGGGCGTGCCGGTGGTGGCGGCCATCCTGGTGCAGTCGCGCATCCTGAGCGACCAGCCCAAAGCGCGGAAGGCCGCCGGCCCGGCCGATGGCGCGCGGCTGCTGACCTCGCGGCCGATCCTCGCCTTCTTCGCCTTCTTCCTGCTCTCGGCCATGGCGGGGTCGGGCATCACGGCCTTCCTGATCACGGTCCTGGGCGTGCTGTGGACCACCCCCGTCGCCATCGCCTCGGTGGCGCTGACCGGCTACATGCTTGGGAATACATCGGGCACGCTGGTGGGCGGCTGGTGGGCCGACAAGCGCGGCGGCAACCTGCTGCTCTTCGTCGTGACACTGACCTCCATCGCCTCGGGTCTCATCCTGTCCATGGGGCTGGTGGACTGGGGCGAATGGCTGCTGCTGCCGGTCGCGCTGGTGGCGGGGCTGTGCATGGGCGCCTCGCGCACCCCGCGCGACGTGATGCTGAAGGACGCCTGCCCGCCCGGCGAGGTCGGCAAGGTGTTCGGCTTCGTCAGCGCCGGGCTGCCGCTGGGCTCTGCCATCATGCCGGTGCCGATGGGCCTGTTGATCGACTTCGGCCTCGCGGTGCTGGTGCTGCCGGTGGTGGCGCTGCTGCTGGCGCTGTCGCTGCTCTGCGCCGGGGTGGCGCGGGGGGGGCGCGCGCCGGCGCCGCGCGGGGTGCAGCCGGCGGAGTGATCCCATGCTGGCGGCCTGGCTTCCCTGGCTCGACCTTGCGGGCATCGCGGTGTTCGCGGCATCCGGCGCGCTGGTCGCCTCGCGCCAGCAGATGGACGCGGTGGGCTTCGTGCTGATCGCGGGGCTGACCGGCTTCGGCGGCGGCACGCTGCGCGACCTGCTGCTGGGCCGCACCCCGGTGTTCTGGCTGATCGACCCGCAGCCCGTGCTGGTCGCGGCCGCGGTGGCCATGCTGGTGTTCTTCACCGCGCACCGCATCGAGAACCGCTACCGCGCGCTGCTCTGGGCCGATGCGGCGGGGCTTGCGCTGTTCGCCGTGCTGGGCGCCGAGATCGCGCTGGCGGCGGGTGCCACGCCCTGGGCGGCGGTGCTGCTGGGGGTCATGAGCGCCACCATGGGCGGCATCCTGCGCGACGTGGTGTGCAACGAATTGCCGCTGATCCTGCGGCGCGAGATCTACGCCACCGCGGCCGCGGCCGGGGCTGGCGTGTTCGTGCTGATGGCGTCGCAGGGCCTGCCGCGGGACTGGTCCATACCGGCCGGCGTGGCGGTGGCCTTCCTGATCCGCGCCGCCGCGCTGGCCTTCGGCTGGAGCCTGCCGCCATACCGCGCGCGGCCCGGCCGCAACCCGCCGGTGGCCTGACGCCCCGGGACTTGCCGGGAGTGCATTGAAGATGCGGCGGCGCGGACCAAGCTTGCCGTGAGGCACCGTTGCGCCGATCATCCAACCAACGAAGGGCCGGTGGCGAACAGATTCCCCGCCACGGCCGCCCAGAGGAACTGCCGGAACGCCCATGGCGCATCGTCCTGCCAATCCCACCCGGCGCCGCGCGCTGCTTGCGGGGCTTGCCATTCCGGCCGTGCTGGTCGGTTGCGGCCCGCATGACGCGGTGGCGCAGCGCGGCGCCGCCTTCCCCGATTTCGCCGACCTCGCGGAGCGCGTGCTGCCCGCGGTCGTGAACATCGCCGTCTCCGGCAGCGCCCCGGCCCAGGTTCCGCCCGAATTCCGCGGCACGCCCTTCGAGCGCCATTTCCGCGACCGCAGCCAGCGCGTGCGCGGGGCGGGCTCAGGCTTCATCATCGACGCCGCGGGACTCGTGGTGACGAACAACCATGTGATCGGCGAGGCCTCGCAGGTCATCGTCTCGATGCCGGGCGGCGAGGACATCCCTGCCCAGGTCATCGGCGGCGACGAATTGACCGACATCGCGCTGCTGCGCATCCCGCCGCGCCCCGGCATGGCAAGCGTTCCCTGGGGATCGAGTGCCGCGATGCGCGTGGGCCAATGGGTGATGGCGGCCGGCAACCCCTTCGGCCTGGGCGGCACCGTCACCACCGGCATCGTCTCGGCGCGCGGGCGCGACCTCGGCGCGGGGCCCTTCGACGACTTCATCCAGACCGACGCAGCCATCAACCCGGGCAATTCGGGCGGGCCGCTGTTCAACCTGGCCGGCGAGGTGATCGGCATCAACACCGCCATCGTCTCGCCCTCGGGCGTCAGCGCGGGGATCGGCTTCGCCACGCCCTCGGACCTCGCTCGGCCGGTGGTCGAGACGCTGCGCCGCGACGGGCGGGTGGCGCGCGGCTGGCTCGGCGTGCAGGTGCAGGATGTGGTGGCCGAGGCGGGGCGCGAGGCGCGCCGCGCCGTGCTGATCGCGGGGCTCGACCCATCGGGGCCGGCGGCG
>SKWC01000202.1 GCA_007129145.1 Rubritepida sp. | reverse complement strand
GGCGCGCAGGCGCTGCGCCGCCAGGGCCAGCGCCGCATGCAGCCCCCGCGCCGCCTGCCGCGAAGCCGCATCCAGATAGGCGTTGCGCGAGGACAGGGCGAGGCCGTCCGCCGCCCGCACCGTGGGCACCGTCTCGATCGCGATGGGCAGCGCCAGGTCCTCGACCACCCGCCGCACCACCATCACCTGCTGCCAGTCCTTCTCGCCGAAGACGCCCACATCGGCGCGCGTCAGGCCGAACAGCCGGGTGCAGACCAGGGCGACGCCGCCGAACATCTGCGGCCGGTGCTCGCCCTCCAGCCCCTCGGCGGGGCCGGCCATGGTGATGCGGGTGGCGAAGCCGGGCGGATAGACCGCCTCCACCGGCGGCGCGAACAGCAGGTCGCAGCCGGCATCGGCAAGCTTGGCGATGTCGCCCGCCTCGTCGCGCGGATAGCGGCCGAGGTCCTCATGCGGGGCGAATTGCGTGGGGTTGACGAAGATGGTCGCCACCACGCGCGGCGCCAATTCGCGCGCCCGCGCCACCAGGGCCAGATGCCCCTCGTGCAGGTAGCCCATGGTGGGCACCACCGCCACGCGCTCATCCGCCGCGCGCCATTCGCCCACCGCGGCGGCCAGCGCCGCCGCATCCCGCACCACCCGCATCGCGCGCCCCTTCCGTCTCAGGCGGTCAGGGACATGCCGATGGGCGGCGTCGCATCCGCGGGCAGCGGGCATTCGTACTTGCCGCCGGTGCGCGCCAGATGCTCGGCCTTGGCGGCGGCGATCACCTCGGGGCGGCGCAGCGCGTCCACGGCGGTGGCCGCCATCACCTTGGCCACATGCACCATGCCCTTGTGGGCATGCGGCAGCTTGCCCTGGGCGGTGGCCTGCCAGGAATGCAGCGCCGTGCCGATGGCGTGCGTGGCACCCCGCGCCTGCACGGTGGGCACCTTCCAGGAGACATCGCCCACATCGGTGCTGCCCATCATGGGCGCGCGCGGGCTGTCCAGCGGCACCACGGCGTCGGTCAGCGGCGTGTCGCTGCGCGGCAGCCCCATCTTGCGCCAGGCGGTGGCGATGTCCTCCTCGCTGAGCGTCGCCTGGAAGCGGGCGGCCTCGGCCATGTCGGAGGCGTCGAAGGGCGGCGGGCCCAGCCGGTCCAGGCTCTCCTGCATCAGCCGCTCAAGCGGGGAATTCCCCAGCAGGTTGGACACCGCCGAGACGACGCGCGTCTCCACCCGCGTCTCGGTCATCAGCGCCGCCCCATCGGCCACCTTGCGCACGCGGGCGACCAGGCGGTTGAGGTCCTGCACATTGGCCGCGCGGATCAGGTAGCGCACGGTCGCCTTGGCCTGGACGACGTTCGGCGCGACACCCCCGGCATCGAGATAGGCGTAGTGGATCCGGCTTTCCTGCGGCACATGCTCGCGCAGGTAGTTCACGCCGACATTCATCAACTCCACCGCGTCCAGCGCGCTGCGCCCCAGATGCGGCGCGGCCGCGGCATGGCTCGCACGGCCGTGGAAGGTGAAGTCGATGCGGGTGTTGGCGAGAGAGGCGGGCTCATTCACCGCGGCGAAGGAGGACGGGTGCCAGGAGATCGCGATGTCCACATCGTCGAACAGCCCGTCGCGCACCATGAAGCCCTTGGCGGCACCCCCCTCCTCGGCGGGGCAGCCGTAGTAGCGCACGCGGCCCTTGATGCCATTGGCCGCCAGCCAGTCCTTCACCGCGGTGGCCGCCAGCAGGCTGGCCGCGCCCAGCAGGTTGTGGCCGCAGGCATGCCCGTTGCCGTCTCCGGGAATGGGCGTGTGCTCGGCCACGCCGGCCTCGTTGGACAGGCCGGGCAGCGCGTCGAACTCGCCCAGGATGGCGATGACCGGGCCTTCATCCCCGGCCTCGCCCATCATCGCCGTCGGGATGCCGGCCAGCTTCTCGGTCACCCGGAAGCCCTGCTCGCGCAGGAAGGCGGTGTGCTCGGCGGCCGAGCGGTGTTCGTTGTAGGCCAGTTCCGGCATGCCCCAGACGCGGTCGGACAGGGCGATGGCGGGCTCGGCCTTGTCGTCCACATGGCGCCAGATGGGTTCGCTGTTCTGCATGGTTCAGATTCCCGAGATCGGCGGAAGCGTGTCCTGGAAGGCGGGGCGGGCGGAGGCGGCCGCGAACCAGGGAATGAGTGCGGGGTTGGCGGCGCGCCAGTCCCAGACGGTGTGACGCCGCTCGCCATAGCCCAGGGTCGCGGCCAGCGCCACGCCCTCGGCGCTGCCGGGGTCGTGCGCGGCGGGATCGAGGCTGGCCAGCACGCGCGCGGCGCGGGTCTCCTCCAGCGCGATGACGCCGGGCGCGCGCTCCTGCGGGACCCGGCGCAGCTCGCGGTTCCACACGGCGATGCCATCCAGCAGCCCCATGACGCGCCCGAGGCGCGCCAGCGCGGAGGTGTCGGCGGGCAGCCAGCCCAGATGCGCCATGATCAGCGGGGTCTCGGTCAGCACCGTGCCGTCGGGCAGCTGCAGCGACGGCACGCGCCCCACCGGGTTCAGCGGCAGCAGCGCCGAGGCGGGGTCGCGCAGCGTGACCGCCTGCTCGGGCAGGGCCGGGCCGCGCTCTCGCGCCAGGATGCGGATGATCCGCGCATAGGGGCTGCCCGGGTGGAAGAACAGGATCATGGCCGCAGGCCTTGCATGTAGGCCACCAGCGCATCGAGATCGGCGCGGCTGAGCTGGTGGTCGGGCATGCCCGGATGCGGCGCGAGCAGCAATGCGCGCAGCCCCTCGGGGGTGCTGCGCGGCTGGGCGGCGATGGCGGGCAGGCTGAGCGTGGCATCCCCGGTCGGCGGCACGGCGCCCGGGGCGATGGCATGGCATTGCGCGCACCATTGCCCGGCCAGCGCCCGGCCGCGCTCGGCCAGTTCCGCATCAGGCGCGGATTGCGCCATCGCCGCCCCGCTCGCCAGGACCAGGATCACCGCCAGACGCCGCATCGCACACCCCCAAGACAACCGCCTGCATGCTGGCGCCGCAGCGGCCCGCCGCGCAAGCCGCCCCTCAGCGCAGGCTGGGCGCGATCCAGCCGAAGCTGGCGACATGGCGCAGCGGCGAGACGCGGCTGAAGCCCGCCAGCAGGCGCAGCATCCGGAGCATGGCGCCCTGTGCGGCTGCCTCAATCCG
>SKWC01000057.1 GCA_007129145.1 Rubritepida sp. | reverse complement strand
TTCCCCGCCCGCCTGCGCCGCTGCCGGACCCCCTGACCATGCCCCACCGCATCACCCTGATCCACGCCCTGCGCCACTCGCCCCCGCCGATCGAGGCCGCCTTCGCCCGGCTCTGGCCGGGGCAGGTGCTGATGAATCTGCTTGATGACAGCCTCTCGGCGGATCTTGCGCGGCAGGGTGCGCTGGATGCGCGCATGACCGAGCGCTTCCTCGCCCTGGGCCGCTATGCCGCCGGCACGGGTTCGGCCGCGATCCTCTTCACCTGCTCGGCCTTCGGGCCCTGCATCGAGGCTGTGGCGCGCGCGCTGCGGCCCATGCCGGTGCTCAAGCCCAATGAGGCGATGCTGGAGGAGATCGCCGCCGCGGGCCATCGCCGCATCGCCCTGGTGGCGAGCTTCCCCGGCACGCTGACCTCCATGCCGCCCGAATTCCCGCCCGGCACCGAGGTGGTCCCGGTGCTGGCCGAGGGCGCGCTGGCCGCGCTGGATGCGGGCGATGTCGCCACCCATGACCGGCTGGTGGCGGAGGCCGCGGCGGGGCTGCGCGGAGTGGATGCCGTGGCACTCGGCCAGTTCAGCCTGGCGCATGTGGGCCCCGCCATCGCGGCCGCGACGGGGCTGCCGGTGTTCTCGACCCCCGACAGCGCGGTGCGCAAGCTGCGCGCCCTGCTGGGGGATGCGTCTTGAAACCCGCGCGGCTGCGGGCATGTGACGGTCGGTTCCGACACGGCAACAGGATCACGGCATGAGCGAGATCGCGGTGGGCGCCCCGGCGCCGGGCTTCGAGCTGGAGGCCTCAGGGGGGCGGCGGGTGAGCAGCGAGACGCTGCGCGGCCAGCCATACCTGCTGTATTTCTACCCCAAGGCCGACACGCCGGGCTGCACCAAGCAGGCCTGCGGCATCCAGGAGGCGCTGCCCGCCCTGGGCAAGCTCGGCCTCACGGTGATCGGGATCAGCCCGGACGGGCTGCCCGCCATCGAGAAATTCGCGAAGAAATACGGGCTGGAATTCCCGCTGGCCTCCGACCCCGAGCACAAGGCGGCCGAGGCCTATGGGACCTGGGTCGAGAAATCCATGTATGGCAAGAAATACATGGGGATGGAGCGGTCCAGCTTCCTGGTCGGCGCCGATGGCAGCGTCAAGGCCGTCTGGCGCAAGGTGAAGCCCGATGCCCATGCGAAGCAGGTGATGGAGGCGGCGCAGGGGCTGTGAGGCCTGCGCGGCGGGTCCTGGAGCAGCGTGAGGCTGCTCTAGAACTCGCCGTCCGCTTCCGGATGGCGCAGGTGCCACAGACGTTCATGCGCCGCGACCAGCGTCTCGATGTTGCGGCGGCGATTCGCGTCCGGCGGGACGGTGCGCCGCGTCAGCATGGTCTCGAGGACGCGCAGCAACTGCTCGGCCACCTCGAAATCGCCCTGGTCGCAGGCCTGGTGGAAGGCGACCAGGATCTTGTCGGAAAGCCGACGCCCCTGCCGTGGCGCGCCAGCCGCGCGTCCCGGTTCCGCAGCGTCGTCGCGCTGTTCCGTGCCTGACATCGAGGACTCCCCGCGGGGCATGAGCGAATCACCATAAAGACACTTCGGCTGAAAAAGAGCATGGCCCTGTCGGGCCAGGACGCAAGCCCCAAGGCTGCTCCGAAGCCGGATTCAACCCCGCGGCAGGGCAGCGCGCAACTGCCCACGCACCGCGGCAGCCATGGTTTCCGGGGCCGTCTCGGGCCGGAAGATCGAGCGGACGCGCCCATCGGGGCCGACCAGGTAGATGAAGCTCGAATGATCCATGGTGTATTCGGTCATCTCCGGGTTCTGCGCCCGGGCGTAATAGACGCGGTAGCGCCGGGCCACGGCGGCCACCTGATCGGCCGTGCCGGTCAGCCCGACCATGCGCGGGTGGAAGGCCGCCACATAGTCGGCGAGCTGCGCGGGCGTGTCGCGCTCGGGGTCTATGCTGATGAGGACGGGGGTAACCACCGCGGCATCGGCCTCCATGGCGTCCAGGGCGGCGGCGATGGTGCCGAGCTCGGTCGGGCAGACGTCGGGGCAGAAGGTAAAGCCGAAATAGACCAGCATCCAGCCGTCGGCGAAATCGGCCTGGGTGACCGGGCGGCCGGTGTGGTCCACCAGATCGAAGGGGCCGCCGAGCTCGATCCCCATGGGCAGCTGCATGCCCCCGCCGGCCGAGGGGAGGGCCATGTCCTGGCCGAAGACGGAGGCGATGCGGCTGGCGAAGGCCTCGGCCAGCGTCTCCTGCGGGGATTTGGTGACCCAGGCCCAGCCCCAGAGGCCGCCCACCATCAGCAGCAGGGCAACGGCGGAATAGCGGATGATTCTCAACATGGCGCGCATATAGCGTGCCGGCCGGCGCGGCGATACCGCGCACGGCCGGCCGGATGCGGAACGGTCAGGCGCGTCCCGCGGCGATTCCCATCTCGCCCTCGGGCTGGATGGTGCTGAAGGTGCTCTCGGCGAAGGCCTCCTCCCAGGTGCCTTCGGTCGAGGCGCGGGAATATTCGGTCGCCCGGTTCTCGAAGAAATTCGTGTGCTCGATGGCACCCAGCATCTCGTCGAGCCAGGGCAGCGGGTTCTTCTCGATGTGGTACAGCGGCTCGAGGCCGAGCTGCGTCAGGCGCCGGTCGGCGATGAAGCGGATGTACTGCTTCACATCGGCGGCCGTCAGCCCCTCCACGCCGCCCAGTTCGAAGGCGAGGTCGATGAAGGCGTCCTCATGGTCCACGATGGTGGCGCAGATCAGGTAGAGGTCGCGGCGCAGCTCCTCGGTCCAGATCTCGGGGTTTTCCTGCACGAAGGTGCGGAACAGCCGGATGACGCTGAGGCAGTGCAGCGTCTCGTCGCGCACCGACCAGCTCACGATCTGGCCCATGCCCTTCATCTTGTTGAAGCGCGGGAAGTTCATGAGGATGGCGAAGGATGCGAAGAGCTGCAGCCCCTCGGTGAAGGCGCCGAAGGCGGCAAGCGTCTTGGCGATCTCGGTCTTGTTCTCGACCGAGAAGTTCTGCATGTAGTCGTATTTGTCCTTCATCTCTTTGTATTTCAGGAATATTTATGCTTTTTAATACTGGAAAAATTTTTTCGAGAGAAATGAAAGATACATCAACTACTGAAAATCCTGGCGGAGGAGCAAGTTCGCCTGG
>SKWC01000434.1 GCA_007129145.1 Rubritepida sp. | reverse complement strand
CACCAGCTCTCGGTCCACGGCTTCGGGCCGGATCCCGGCACGTTCGTCGCGATCGTACACGAGCGCCTGAGCCCCGCGGCGGCGCCGCTGCTGGAGCTGTTCATCCATCGGATCGGGCTCGCACGTGCGCGGACGCTGACGGCAGGCCGACGCGATTCCACGCCTGCCACCACAGGCCAGCCGGGACCGGGGCCGGCCATGCCGCGTGTGCAGGCTGCTCCGTCTCCCTCGTCACAGCGCCCAGCAGCGACACCACCGCTCGCTGCGGATGCCGACGTCGCCTACATCCCGCCACGCATCGCCCGTCGACTGGCGACCGCAGGGTCTGCAGCAGATCTCTTCCAGGAGGCTGCCGTCGCGCTCTACGACGAGATGGACCTCGTGCGCGTTGCCCTCTACGGCAGGCATGGGCACCGGCTGGCCGAGACCGGCGACCCGAGCTCCAACCCGAGTCGCGAACGAGGACTGGTGCTGGACGTCCACGATGGCGTCATGCCCGCAGGTCGGCGGATGCCACGGCATGACATCGACGCCATGCTGGTACCCATCCGGGCCGGCCGTGGCCCGAAGCCGAGCGCCTGGGCCTGGTTCGAGTGGGACTGCCTGAGCAGCGAGCCCGATCGCGAGGTCGCGGACGCCATCCTCGAGTACGCCGCCACCGTGCTCGCGGGCATGGACGCGTTCCACACGGCAGAGGAGGCCTACGAGCACACGATCGCCGCGCTCCAGCAGGCGCTGCTCGCTGCTGATCGCTACACGGGGGAGCACGGCCAGCACGTCGCCGAGTGGTCTGCCGAGGTGGCAACGCGCATGGGCCTGGCCGGGGATGACCTGCGCAACGTCGAGGTCGGGGCACTGCTGCACGACATCGGGAAGATCGCCATCCCCCGCTCGATCCTCGACAAGCCCGGCGCATTGACCGACGCCGAGTTCGGCGTGATGAAGGCGCACACCATCGTGGGCGAGCAGATCATCGGCCCCGTGGCATCGCTGCAGGACGTGCGCGGCATCGTCCGCCACGAGCACGAGCGCTGGGATGGCCGCGGCTACCCGGACGGGCTGGCCGGCGAGGAGATCCCCATGGGCAGCCGCATCATCCTCGTCTGTGATGCGTACCACGCGATCACCTCCGACCGCCCCTACCGGAAGGGACGCAGCGCAGACGTTGCGCGCGCGGTGCTCGAGGACAACGCAGGCACGCAGTTTGACCCGGCCATCGTCGCGACGTTCCTCGAGATGCTCGACGACGCGGAGGCCTGCACACGAATCGAGCGTCGTGCCCATCGGGCCGAGCCTCCTGCCCCCGATTCGGTGGATGAGGCGTTTGCCGCATGGCACGCCGAGCTGCGCTCGGGGTCGGCGGTCCCGGGGCCGACCCAGGAGGAGCGGCACGGGGATGCCCCCCAGTTCCGTCGTGAAGGTCCTGCGGACGAGGCCGAGGCGGCCTGAGGCACGCAGGACGACGTCGCGCCGCCGGGTCCGCGCCTAGGGAACGTCGGCTGTCTCGCTGCCGTCGTCGCTGCCGACGACAGGCGACTGCCCGTCGAGCAGCATCACGTCGACGGTGACGATCCGGGGACCGTCGGTGGCGGTCACCTCGAAGCGCAGGTTCCCGTGCCGTACGACGTCCCCGTCGTGCGGCTGCTGGCCGAGCAGCCCGAACACGAAGCCGCCGATGGTGTGGTAGTCGCTGCTGCCAAAGCCGGCCCCCAGCTCCCCGGCCAGCTCGTCGAGCGGGTACTTGCCATCGACGCGCAGGTGGCGATCGCCGATCCGCTCGAGGGTTCGTTCTGGCACGTCATGCTCGTCGTCGATCTCACCGACGATCTCCTCGAGGAGGTCTTCCAGCGTGACGATGCCTGCGAGCGACCCGTACTCGTCGACCACCAGCGCCATGTGGCTCTTGGAGCGCCGGAAGTCCGCAAGCAGGCCCGCCAGCCCCTTCGATTCAGGCACCACGTGCGCGGGCCGCAGGAGCGCCTCCATCCGGATCCGCCCCTTGCCAACACGCTCGGCAGCCTTGAAGAGGTCCCTGATGTGGAGGATCCCGACCACGTCATCAGGGGTCTCCCGGTAGACGGGATAGCGGGTGTATGGCTGCTCGATGATCGTCTCCATGAGCTGCGCCGGTGGCTGGTCCACCGGCAGTGCAACCACATCCGGACGCGGCACCATCACGTCAGCGACGTCCTTGTCGGCGAAGTCGAAGACGTTGTGGAGCATCTCCTGCTCGGCCTGGTCCAGCATGCCTCCCTCGCCGGACTCGGCAACCAGCAGGCGCAGGTCCTCCTCCGAGTGGGCCACCCGTCCCGGTGCGATGGAGCGGATGCCCGACAGCCGCAGCAGCCGCTCCGATGATGCGTTCAGCAGCCAGATGAACGGCCGCAGCACGGCATGGCATGCAAGCAGGGGACGCACCACGGACAGCGCCACGCGTTCAGCCGATGCGATCGCGATTCCCTTCGGCCAGGTCTCCCCGATGACCACGTGCAGGAACGTGATCAGCAGGAAGGCCAGCGTGAAGGAGAGCACCTGGCTGGCGGACGGGCCAGCACCGAGCGCTTCCAGCGGCTGCCCGAGGAGCGCCGCCACCGCCGGCTCCCCGGCCCATCCCAGCGCAAGTGATGACATGGTGATGCCCACCTGCGCGGTGGACACGAACCGGCGAGGATCGTCGAGACACGCCAGCACGTGGGCCGCTGCCCGGCTGCCTGCCGCTGCCCGCTCCTGCATCACCGGGCGGCGCGCCGACAGGATCGCGAACTCGGCAGCGACGAAGAAGGCGTTCAGCAGCACCAGGCCGAACACGACGAGCGCGCGCAGGCCGATGTCCACGAGGGGCTCGGTCACCGACGATTGCCCCTGCGTGCGTGCGTGGGACTACTGGAAGGGTCGTCATCCATGGCTTCCTGCACACGGTAGCACATGCTCCGGGCACCTTGGAGTCGTCCAGCACGCGGCCAGCGGTCGTAAAGGTTCGGGCCCTGCCAGCCGATGATGCCGTACGACATGCGGCATGGCTGGCATGTACGCCCACAACCGCGGTCGACGCCAACGATGAACGACCACCCCGAACGAGATGGACGCGCCCGGCGGGGACTCCTGCTGGGAACCGCGATGGCTGCTGCCCTTGCGGCCATCTCCATGCTCAT
>SKWC01000445.1 GCA_007129145.1 Rubritepida sp. | reverse complement strand
GTCTGCGAGCTGGAGGTGGATCCCGACACCGGCATCGTGCGGATCGTGAACTATGTCGCGGTGAACGACTTCGGCGTGATCGTGAACCCGCTGCTGGTCGCGGGCCAGGCGCATGGCGGCATCGCCCAGGGCATCGGCCAGGCCCTGCATGAGCGCGTGGCCTACAGCGAGGAGGGCCAGCTGCTCTCGGCCAGCTTCATGGACTACGGCCTGCCGCGCGCCGATGACCTGCCCAGCTTCACCCTGGACACCCATTCGGTGCCCTGCACGACAAACCCGCTGGGGGCGAAGGGCTGCGGCGAGGCCGGCTGCGCGGGCAGCCTGCCCGCCGTGATGAACGCGCTGGTGGATGCGCTGCGCCCGCTGGGGGTGCAGCACATCGACATGCCCGCCACGCCCGAGGTGCTGTGGCGCACCATCCAGGCGGCGCGCTCCGCCGCCTGAACCCCCCTTAGCCCAGGAAGCGCGCGGCCTTGGCGGCGTAGTCGGCCTCGCGCATCACCCCCTGGCTGAGGGCCTGTGCCGGCATGCCGCCCACCTGCACGGGCGGCGTGCCGTCCCGCAGCGCCTTCAGCGTGGCGTGGATGGCGGCGATCGCGGCCTGGAAGGGCAGGTGCCCCTGCAGCGCGATCCGCACGCCGCGGCTGGCCAGGTAGTCGCGGTCGCTGATGGCGTCGCTCAGCGTGCCCAGCACCAGCGGCAGCCGCGCCTCGCCGGCCAGGGCGTCCAGCTCGGCCCGCGTGGTCACGCCGGTCAGGAAGATGCCATCCACCCCGGTGTCGTTGTAGGCGCGCACCCGCGCCAGCGCGTCATCCAGCCCCGTGACCGAAACCGCGCCGGTGCGCGCGAAGATGATCAGCGCGGGGTCCACCCGGGCGGCCACCGCCGCGCGCATCTTGCCCACGCCCTCATCCAGGCCGATCAGCCGCGGCTTGTCGGTGCCGAAGGGCCGCGGCAGCTCCGTGTCCTCGATGGACATGGCGGCAACCCCCGCGATCTCCAGCTCCTCCACGGTGCGCATCACGTTCAGCGCATTGCCGTAGCCATGGTCGGCATCCACCACCAGCGGCAGGCGGGCGGCGGCGCGGTTGATGCGCAGCGCCTGTTCCGCGAATTCCGTCAGCGTCATCAGGATGATGTCCGGCGCGCCCAGCACCGCGAGGCTGCCCGTGCTGCCCGCGAACATGCCGAGCTCAAAGCCCAGATCCTCGGCGATGCGCGCCGCGACGGGCTCATGCACCGAGGCGGGGTGGATGCATGCCCGCCCCTCCAGCACCGCCCGCGCAGCCCTGCGCCTGTCGCTCCATCGCATCGCGTGTCTCCCCACTTGTCCGGTCATCTTGCCCCGCCTAGCGTCAGCCGCAAACGGAGGGCGCGCGCATGAGCGACAGGCTGAATTCGAATGAGCTGGATGGCGGCAAGTATCTGGTGCTTCACGAATTCGTGAAGGCGGCGAAGCTGAAGCTGAACCCCAATGTGTGGGACTACCTGATCGGCGCGACCGAGACCGAGACCACGCTGGCGCGCAACCGCATGGCGATCGACACGGTCGCACTCCGGCCGCGCGTGCTGAACGACGTGTCGCATGTGGACCCCTCGGTGGATTTCTTCGGCCACAAGATCCGCCTGCCGGTGTTCACCGCCCCCGTGGGCTCGCTGGAGAGCTTCGAGGCCGGCGGCGGCGCCTCGGTGGCGCGCGGCACCGGCGCCTTCGGCGTCCCCTTCATGCTGAGCAGCGTGAGCCAGCCCGGCCTTGAGGAGACGGCGGCGGCCGCCACCGGCCCGCGGGTGTTCCAGCTCTATGTGCGCGGTGACGACGATTTCGTGGACGACTACGCGAAGCGCGCCATCGCCTCGGGCTATGACGCCTTCTGCATGACGGTGGACACCGCCCACTACAGCCGGCGCGAGCGCGACATCGCCAAGCGCTGGGTCAAGTCCTGGCGCGCGGCCAACACCGGCATGGACCACCAGGCCGCCCTGTCCTGGCGCGAGGTCGCCCGCTTCAAGGAGAAGCACAAGATCCCGCTGATCCTGAAGGGCATCGGCACCGGCGAGGACGCCGCCATCGCCTGCGAGCATGGCGTGGACGTGATCTATGTCTCGAACCACGGCGGGCGGCAGCTCGACGGCGGGCGCGGCTCCATGGATGTGCTGCCCGAGGTGGTCGAGGCCGTGGCCGGCCGCGCCAAGATCATGGTGGATGGCAGCTTCTCGCGCGGGACCGACATCGTGAAGGCGGTGGCGCTGGGCGCGAACTGGGTCGGAATCGGCCGGCTGCACCTCTACGGGCTGGCGGCCGAGGGTGCGGATGGCGTGCGCCGCGTCCTCGAGATCCTGGAGGATGAGGTGACCAAGGCGCTGGGCCTGACCGGGGTGAATACCTTCGCGGAACTCACGCCCAAGCATGTGCATATCGGCGCGCCGCCCGTGGTGTGGCCGCATGTGCACAGTGCCTTCCCGCTGCTGCGCGAAGGCTACTGAGGCAGGGAAGGGGGGGCTTGTCCGGCCCCCCGGCCCGGCTTCAGCCGTTCAGCTTCATCAGCCCGTCCACCGCCACGCAGCCATCGGGGCGGCAGACCAGCGGGTTGATCTCGGCCTCCTCCAGCCGCTCCCCGGCGGCGGCGGCGAAGGCCGAGAAGCGCGCGATGGCCTCGGCCACCGCCGCCACATCCACCCGCGCCGCGCCCCGAAAGCCGTCCAGCAGCGGGAAGGCCTTGAGCCGCCTGAGCATGGCCATCGCACCCTCGGGCGAGACCGGGGCCACCTGCAGCGCCACATCCTTCCAGAGTTCCGCCTGCACGCCGCCCAGGCCCACCAGCACCATCGTGCCGAATTGCGGGTCGCGCCGCGCGCCCAGGATCAGCTCGACCCCGCGCGCCTCCATGCGCTGCACCAGCACCCCCTCGATGCGCGCCTCAGGCGCGTGCCGCGCCGCCCCCTCCATGATGCGCGCGAAGGCCGCGCGCACGGCCGCCGCGTCGCCCAGGTTGAGCTGCACGCCCCCCACCTCGGTCTTGTGGGCGATGTCGGGGCTGTCCACCTTCAGCACCACCGGATAGCCCATGGCCTCCGCCGCATCGGCGGCGGCATCGGCGCTGGCGGCGCGCGCCTCGGCCACCATGGGCAGGCCGGCCGCGGCGAGGGCCCATTTCG
>SKWC01000479.1 GCA_007129145.1 Rubritepida sp. | reverse complement strand
GCCAACTTGTGCAGCGCCGGATTCGACGTCAGCGCATTCTCCAGGAAGCTCAACGTGAACGGCTCGGCGTGGTCGCCGAGGATGTCGCCCAGGTTGTAGGTGTCGGACCGGTTCGCCAGCATGTCGGGAATCCGGAATTTCTCGCCGCTTTCCGTATAGGGATTGCCGGCCATGACCACGGCCAGCTTCTTGCCGCGGAAGTCGTAGGTCCGCGTATGGCCCTTGTAGACGCCTTCAATCTTGCGCTGGGCGTCGCACAGGGAGATGAACTTCTGCAGGAATTCGGCGTGGCAATGCTGGATGTCGTCCACGTAGAGCATGACGTTATCGCCCATCTCCAGGGCCAGCCCGAGCTTGTGCAGCTCCTCGCGGGCGGCGGCGTTGGGTGCCTCGGCCGGGTCGAGCGAGGTCACCCGGTGTCCGATGGCCGGCCCGTTGATCTTCATGAAGACCAGGCCCAGCCGGTTGGCGACGTATTCCATCAAGGTGGTCTTGCCGTAGCCGGGCGGCGAGATCAGCAGCAGCATGCCGGACCGGTCGGTACGGGTGTCGCGGCCGGCGGTGCCGATCTGCTTGGCCAGGTTGTCGCCGATCAGCGGCAGGTAGACCCGGTCGATCAGGCGGTTGCGCACGAACGAGGTCATCACGCGCGGCTTGAATTCGCTGAGGCGCATGGATTTCCGGTGCCGGTCGAGGAACGCCTTCTTCAACCGGGCGAAGGCTTCAAAGCGGGGGACCACCTCGGTTGCATAGGCGCGCAACCGCAGGATGAACTCGTTGTAGTTGAGCTCCATCTTCCCGTCCTGGATGCGCGAGTGCGTCCCGCGCAGTTTTTCAACGGTCTGCATCACATGCACGTGGGCGACGCGTTCGGAATCGAAGGCGTCGGCGAACAGCACGGCGGCGGCTTCGTGGCGGTAGGCCGCCGGCGCGTCCTGTTGCCCGGCGGTGATGTAGCTGTCGAGCCATTCGCGGACCAGCGAGAAGTGCGCGGCGGCGTCCGTGGCCAGCCGGTCGCGCGCGTGGGTGAAGGCGCCCTCACCGCCCAGTTTGCGCAGGCGCGCGAGAAAGCCCTCGCACAGTTCGGCGGCCTCCGGGCTGATCGGATGGTGCCCGTCGCCCGACACCACGTCGAACAGGTACCCCGCCGCCTCCGGGCTGAAGGCGGGATCGATCACGGCGGATCGTTCCGCGAAGTCGCGCAGGCGCGCCGTCAGCTCCTCGATCAGCGCGTCGTAGCGCCGGGTCTGCCGGAAGATGCGGTTCGACTCGCCGAATCCCTGCAGGCGCGATTCCAGTCCGCGGAAGTCCCCGTCCTCGTCCGCCTGCGCCAGCCAGAACAGGCGGGCCAGGGCACGCGCCGGACTGGCGTACTTCAGCAAGCCGATATGCTGCCGGATATCCACCAGCACCTTCAGGATCGTGGCGGCGTCCTCGTCGTGCACCCCCTTCTGGTAACCCTCCGCGTAGCGTGGCGCCGCGTAGGCGCGTACCTGCTCGCGCAGGTCGGCGGGCGCCAGGGCAGCCAGTCCGGCGAGGTCCAGCCGGGTGTCCGGTGCCTCCGCGGCGCTCAGCAGGAGGTAGGCCAGGTACTCGGCGCGGTAGACCGCCGGGTTCTCCGAAACCAGCTCCTGCGACCAGACGGGCCGGGCATCCAGGAAATCGGCGTCCGTGACCGGCTCGAAGAAATTCGTGCCGGTCAGGTGCAGGGCCATGTCGTCGCCGCGCGGCACGAGCGTCAGGTCGATGGCCTGTACATTGACGGAGAACCGGTGCCGGCCGAACTGCAGCACGTTCTCGCCGCCAACGTACAGGTCCTGGCGGTCGTGCAGTTGCCGCACGGCGTCCTCGCGCAGGCTTTTCAGGCGGGTTTGCAGGTCGTCGGCCTTGACCGGATCGTCCAGTTCCGTCAATTGCGCGACCAGGCCGCGCAGCCGCTCGATCATCAGGTCCGACGCGAAATAGCCGTGGATCTCCTCCACCGATTTCAGGCGGTCGGCGCGGGAGCGGATGCTGTTCAGGATGCGCTCGCCGTTCTGCATCAAGGTGTCGGCCCGCTTGTTGCGGGATTCCACCAGGGCCAGCCGGCGCGACTCGAACGCGTTGTAGATCTCCTCGCGCTTCTCGGCCAGTTTCAGCAGGTACTCGTCGAAGTCGGCGAACTGCCCCTCCAGTTCCTCCAGCTGGATCATGATCCGGCTGGCGTACTGTTCGCACTTGTCCGGCGTGTCGCACACGTCGAGGTAGTTGATCACCGCCTGGCTCAGCAGTTTCATCTGTGAGCCGAATTCCGCCGCGCCCTCCGCGCCGGCCAGGTGGCGGGTCTTGTTATGCAGCCCCGCCCGCGCTTGATTCAGCAGCCCGAACAATTGCGAGATCTGGTCGATGATGGCCGTGCGCTGGGTGGCGTCGTCGATCTTCAGGTTGCTGACGATCTCCGTCAGCATCTCCAGCTCCGTGCCGATGGTCTCGACTTCGGCGCGCAGTTCCTCGCCGTCGTGGACTTTTTCCAGCGCCTCGATGCGCTCGTCGAGGGCGGCGATCCGGGTCTGGTAGGGGGTCATGGCCTCGTCGCGCAGCAGGAACTCGACACAGGCCCGGGCGGAGCGCTCGGTTTGCTCCAGCACCGCGTCCTCCAGAGCTTGCACCTGCTCCAGGTCCATGTAGCGCGCGTCGCGCAGGCCGATGACGCGTCCGCGCAAACCGCGCAGGGCGGCCAGCGTCTCCACGTGCGTCTGGATCCGGTCGTGGCGTTCGCGGCGCACTTGGTGGAGCAGCCGGCGGCCTTCCGTTTCCAGCTCGCTCAGTTGCTCGGCGGCGGCGGTCCGCAGTTGCACCACCCGTTCGAACTCGTCGAGGGCCGCGGTGGCGGCCGCCTTGATGTCCGTCAGCGGCGCGCCGAGGTCGAACGCGGCCGCGTCGCGGATCCAGAAATAGCTGTCGATCAGGTCGCCCGCCTGCTTGGCGATGTCCAGGTACAGGTTGGCGTAGGTGTCCTCGCGGTGGAGCAGGCCCAGCAGCGACTGGCAGGCGGCCATGCCGCGCACGATGTCGCGGTTGCCGATCTTGAACAACAGGCTGTCGTGACGGTCGGACACGGCCTCGAGCCCGGTCGCATAGGGGGTCTGCCAGATTTGCACGACGTGCGACTTGGTGGGCTC
>SKWC01000042.1 GCA_007129145.1 Rubritepida sp. | reverse complement strand
CGCGCCCATTTCTCATTCTCGCTGCCGATGAAGGCGGCGAATTCCTCATGCGGGTTGCCGCCCGGGATCGCGCCCTGCCGGTCGAGCAGGCGGCGCACCTCCGGGTCCTGCAACGCCGCGATCGCGGCGCGGCGCAGCGCCGCGAGAGGCTCCGCCGGCACGCCGGCGGCGGTGAACAGCCCGTGCCAGTTGTTGGCGTCCACCCCGGGAAGCCCGGCCTCGGCGAAGGTGGGCGTGTCGGGCAGCCAGGGCACGCGCTGCTGCGTGCCGACGGCCAGCGCGCGCAGCGTCCCGCCCTGGATGTTGCCCAGCAGCACCGGAAGGTCCGCGAAGCCCATCTGCACCTCGTTGCCGATGATCGCCGCAGCCAGCAGCCCGCCGCTGTTGTAGGTGATCAGCACGGCGTCAATGCCGGAGGCCGCGCGCATCTGCTCGGCCGCGAGATGCGGCATGCTGCCGCGGCCCGTGGTGCCGATGTTCAGCATGCCCGGGTTGGCGCGCGCGCCCGCGATCAGCTCCTGCAGGGTCCGGTAGGGCGAGGCGGCGGGCACCACCAGCGGTTCCGGAACCAGCACGCCCAGGGTCAGCGGCGCGATGTCGCGCAGCGGATCATAGGGCGTGCCGCGCCCCAGATTGGGCGAGATCGCGAGCGCGCCGGCACTGCCGATGCCGAAGGTGTAGCCATCGGCCGGCGCGCGCACCACCGCGTCCACGCCGACGACACCGCCCGCGCCGACGCGGTTCTCGACCACCACCGGCTGGCCGAGGGTGGCCGACATGCGCGGCGCCAGGATGCGCGCGACGATGTCGCTCGGCCCGCCGGCGGCGAAGGGGACGACGAAGCGGATCGGCCGTTCAGGGAAGTTGGCCTGTGCCGCGGCCGGCAGCGCGAGCATGAGGCCCGCGATGGTGGAAAGGATGGTCAAAAGTCTCATCGGCGTTTCTCCTTGTCGTTGTCCGCCCGGCGTTGAGATGCCGGGGGTTGCCGGCCGGATGTGTCCGGCCCGGGGTCGTCAGCCGTGTTCGGCCAGGCGGTAGAAGCGCGCCGCGCTGCGCCGGAACAGATCGGCCTTTTCATCGGCGCTCGCGGATGCGGCGATGCGCTTCATCGCATTCCACCCGATCGCGTATCCGTAGGCGCCCTTGTCCACGGGGAAGTTGCTCTCGAACATGCAGCGCGCGGCGCCGAAGATCTCGATGCAGCACTCCATCCAGGGGCGCCAGGCTTCGGCCAGCATCGCCGAGGAAGGCGGCCGCGCGCCGGCCTCGAAGCCGAAGCCCGGCAGCCGCATGCCGAGCCCCCCAAGCTTGACCATGACGTTCGGACAGGCGGCGAGTTCGCGCAGCGCGGCCGACCATTCGGCGAACACCGCGTCGCGCCGCCCGGCATAGCGCCCGATGCCCAGGATGCCGCCGCAATGGTCCAGCACGATCGGCACCTCGGGGAAGGCGCGGGCAAGCCGGGTCAGCCGCGGGATCTGGTGGAAATACAGCCAGGCATCGAAGCTGAGCCCGCGCGCGGCCAGTTCGGCGAAGCCGGCGCGGAAGGCGTCGCTGTCCAGCATGTCCTCGGCCGGCTGGTAGGCCGGGTTCAGCAGGGCCGGATCGGGGTCCCATGTCGCGATGTGGCGGATGCCGCGGAAGCGCCCGCCGCCCGCGGCGAGATGCGCCTCCAGCACGGGGCCGACCGCCTTGCCGAGCCGCAGGTCGGCGAAGCCCACGATCCCCGCGCAGAGCTGGACGTCGCCATAGCCGCCGCTGGCCGCCATCGCGGCGATGCCGTTGGCGAACTCCGTCTCGCCCACCGGGCGCAGCGCCTCGGGGCCGGTCGCGCGGTGCATCGCCCGGGCCTGCACGAAGACCGTGGCGCGGATGTCGTGGCCAGTGCGGATGTCGTCGAGAAACTCATGCAGCAGGTAGCGCCAGTCCGGGCGCTCCCACAGATGGTGGTGCGGGTCGATGATCGGCTGCCCGGGATCGAGCACCTCCTCCGTCTGCAGCGCGAGCCAGTCCGGGCGGACCGGCAGGTAGTGCTGATGCGTCGCGGGGCCGCTCATGGCCATTCTCCCAAGGGTGCAGGATCGCCGCCGATGCGGAGCGCGCCGCGCGGCCGCGGCGCAGCGATGCGATGAAGGCCGGCGCGATGGGTGGACCCGGGCAACGGCGGTGCATCACCGGGGAGGCGGCGGTGCGGTCGCGCCGCACAGCGGGGCTGCTGGTTCTGGGCGTCCTCACGCAACGAGTATGGCCGACATCCCCGCTGAATGACAGTCCGTTGCAGCACGGGAACAGGTCTGGAACCGAAGCCCCCGGCGGCTCAGCCGGCGCCCCGCGCCGCCTCGGGCCGCCGCGCCGTGCGCGCGACGCCCAGGTCATCGAAGATGGCGTAGAGCGCGGGCAGCACCACCAGGATCAGCACCGCCGAGGCCAGCAGCCCGAACACCACCGCGATCACCAGCGGCTTGAGCGTCTGCGCCTGGGTGGAGGCCTCCGCCAGCAGCGGCGCCATGCCCAGGATCGTCGTCGAGACGGACAGCAGGATCGGGCGGAAGCGCGCGCGCACCGCCTCGCCGGCGGCGCGGGCGACATCGAGCCCCTCGGCGCTGCGCGCGCGGATCACCATCACCAGCAGGATCGCGTTGTTGACCACGATCCCCGCCAGGGACGCCGCCCCCACCAGCGAGGGCAGCGAGATGTCGTAGCCCATCGCCACATGGCCCCAGACCACGCCCAGGAAGGCGAGCGGGATGCTGGCCATGACGATCAGCGGCTCGGTGTAGCTGCGGAACTGGAAGGACAGCACGACATAGATGCCCACCAGCCCGATCAGGAAGCCGCGCATGATCGAGGCCATGGTCTCGGCCGAGTTGGCGGCCTGACCGGCGGCCGCGATGCGCAGGCCGGGCGTCGCGGCTTCCAGATCGCGCAGGAAGCCCGCCCGCATGGCGGCGGTGATCGCGGCGGCATTGCCCAGGCGAGGGTCAACATCGGCCTGCACCGTGACCACCCGCGCCCCGTCGATGTGGCGGATGCTGCTCCAGCCGCGCGCCTGCTCGACCTCCGCCACGCTGCCGAGGGGCACGGTGCCGCCGCCCGGCAGGCTCAGGGGGAACAGCGCGAGGTCCGCCAGGCCGTCCCGATCCGCCTCGGCCAGCCGCAGCTCGACCTCATG
>SKWC01000413.1 GCA_007129145.1 Rubritepida sp. | reverse complement strand
TTTCCGCGCGCTCGGCCTGCCCGGCCGGCGCGTCGAGGCCTGGCGCTTCACCGACCTCGCCCCCATCGCGCAGACCTCCTTCACCGAGGCGCTGACGCTGGCCGAGGAAGCGCCCGAACTGCCGCCGCGCCGCGCGCCGCATCGCGCCGTCTTCGTGGATGGGCGCTTCGCCGCGCATCTGTCGGAACTGCCCGAGGGCATCGGCGCGCATGGGCTGGCCGAGGGGCTGGAGGCCGCCCTGCCCCGTCTGGGCGCGGTGCAGCCGGCCGACAAGCACGGCCCGCTCGCGCTGCTCGCGCTCAACACCATGCTGTTCGAAGACGGGCTGGTGCTGGACATCCCCGCCGGCCATGACGCGGGCGAGATGGAGCTTCTGTCCATCGCGACCCATGCCGAGCGCCCCATCGCCTTCCACCCGCGCCACCTGCTGCGCCTGGGTGCGGGCGCGCGGCTCGCTCTGATCGAAACCAGCCTCGGCCCTGCGGCCGCGCCCTATCTGCACAACCCCGTGCTGGAGGCCGAGCTTGCCGAGGATGCGGTGCTGACCCATGTCCGCATCCAGCGCGAAGGGCGCTCGGGCTTCAACCTCTCGACCGTGCTGGCCTCGGTCGCGGCGGGGGCGACCTATGACAACTTCACCCTGAATGCAGGCGCGCGGCTGGCGCGCAACGAAATCCATGTGGCGCTGCTGGGCCCCGGCGCCGCCTGCCACATGAATGGCGCGCAGCTTGTGGGCCACGGCCAGCACGCCGACACCACCACCTTCCTTGACCACGCCGCCCCCGACTGCGCCAGCCGCCAGACCTACAAGACCGTGCTGGCCGGCCGCGCGCGCGGCGTGTTCCAGGGCAAGATCCTGGTCCGCCAGGCGGCGCAGCGCACCGACGGCTACCAGATGAACCAGGCGCTGCTCCTGTCGGAAGAAGCCGAGATCAACGCCAAGCCCCAGCTTGAGATCTATGCCGACGACGTGAAGTGCAGCCATGGCGCGACGGTGGGGGCACTCGACCCCGACCACCTGTTCTACCTGCGCGCCCGCGGCATCCCCGAGGTCGAGGCGCGGGCCATGCTGGTCCATGCCTTCCTGACGGAGGCGGTCGAGGGTGTGACCAACGCCACCGCCCAGACCCTGCTGGCCGAGGCCGTGGAGGGCTGGTGGGCGCGCGAGGCCGCATGAACGACATGGCCCCCCGCCTCGATGTCGCGCGCATCCGGCAGGATTTCCCGATCCTGTCCACCACCGTGCGCGGCCGGCCGCTGGTCTTCCTCGACTCCGGCGCCTCGGCGCAGAAGCCGCGCGCCGTGATCGAGGCGATGACCCGCTGCATGGAGACCGCCTATGCCAACGTCCACCGCGGCGCCTACCATCTGAGCGAGGTCGCGACCGAGGCCTATGAGGCGGCCCGCGCCGCGACCGCCCGCTTCCTCGGCGCCGCCGCGCCGGAGGAGATCGTCTTCACCCGCAACTCCACCGAGGCCTTCAACCTGGTCGCCCACAGCTTCGGCCGCGCCATGCTGAAGCCCGGCCAGGTGGTGCTGGTCTCGGAGATGGAGCACCACGCGAACCTCGTGCCCTGGCAGATGCTGCGCGACGCAGGGCTGGGGATCGGGCTGCGCTTCATCCGCGTGACCGATGCCGGCGAACTCGACATGGAGGACTACGCCCGGCATCTGGCGCAGGGCGATGTCGGCCTTGTCTCGGTCACCCACATGTCCAATGTGCTGGGCACCGTCACGCCGGCCGCGCGCATCGCGGCCATGGCGCATGAAGCGGGTGCGAAGGTGATGTTCGACGGCAGCCAGGCGGCCGTGCACCGCAGCGTGGATGTGCAGGCCATCGGCGCGGATTTCTACGCCTTCACCGGCCACAAGCTCTACGGCCCCACCGGCATCGGCATCCTCTATGGCCGCGCCAGCCTGCTGGAGGCCATGCCGCCCTTCCTGGGCGGCGGCGACATGATCGAGACGGTCACGCTGGAACACTCGACCTGGGCGGCGCCCCCCGCCCGCTTCGAGGCCGGCACGCCCCCCATCATCGAGGCCGTGGGCCTGCACGCCGCCATAGACTACGTGAACGCCATCGGCCTGCCCGCGATCGAGGCGCATGAGCGCGCCCTGGTCGAGCACGCCTCGGCCACGCTGGCGCGCATCCCCGGCCTGTCGCTGCTCGGCACCCCGCAGGACCGCGGTGGCGTCTTCGCCTTCGCGCTCGATGCCGCGCATCCGCATGACCTCGCCACCTTCCTCGACCGGCGCGGCATCTGCGTGCGCGCCGGCCGCCACTGCGCCGAGCCGCTGCACACCCGCTTCGGCCTGGATGGCGGCACGGCGCGGGCCAGCTTCGGCCTCTACACCACCGAGGCCGAGATCGACGCGCTAGCCGAGGGGCTGGAAGCCGCGCGGGAGTTCTTCGCGTGAGCGGCCCCGCCGCCAGCTTCGATGACCTGCGCGACCTCTACCAGGAGGTGATCCTGGACCATGGCCGCAAGCCGCGGAATCACTTCCGCCTGGAAGCCTTCGACGCCTCGGCACGCGGCGACAACCCGATGTGCGGCGACCGGGTCGAGCTGTTCATCAAGATGGACGGCCCCCGCATCGGCCAGGCCAGCTTTCTGGGCCGCGGCTGCGCGATAAGCCAGGCCAGCGCCTCCCTGCTGACCGAGGCCGTGCCCGGCCTGACCCCGGATGAGGCCCGCGCCCTGTCCGCCCGCCTGCGCGAGATCGCGAAGACCGGCGCACGCGACGACAGCACCCCGGCGCTGCAGCGCCTGTCGGCGCTGTCGGGCGTGCATGAATTCCCGAGCCGCGTGAAATGCGCCACCCTCGCCTGGCACGCGCTCGAAGCCGCCCTGGACGGCACCAAGGAGACGAGCAGTGAGTGAACAGATCTCCCGCCATGGAAGCTGGACGCCGGAAGGCGAAGCCCTGCCGGCCGTGACCGAGGAAGCCGTGATCACGGCGATCAAGACCGTGTTCGACCCGGAAATCCCGGTGGACATCTACGAACTCGGCCTCGTCTACGCCATCGAGATCGGCGACGACGGCAAGGTCAAGGTCGAGATGACGCTGACCACCCCCTCCTGCCCCTCGGCGCAGGAACTGCCCGCCATGACCGAGGAAGCCGTGCGCGGCGTGGCCGGCGTGACCGATTGCGAGGTCGAGGTCGTCTGGGACCCGCCCTGGGACCAGTCCCGCATGAGCGAGGACGCGCGCCTCGCCCTGAACATGTTCTGAGGAGTGCCATGAGATGAGCACCACCACCGACGCCCCCCGCGTGAAGCGCGAACTGCCGCCGCTGATGGGCCTGTCCGAAGCCGCCGCCGAACGGCTGCGCGGCCTCTACGCCAAGGGTGAGGAGGGCAAGCTGCTGCGCATCGGCGTGAAGACCAAGGGCTGCTCCGGCATGGCCTATGACCTGACCTTCGTCGAGACCCAGGGCCCGGGCGATGAGCGCGTGACCGACAAGGGCGTGACCATCCTGGTGGACCGCAAGGCCAGCCTCTACCTCATCGGCACCACCATGGACTACGAGGTGAAGGCCATGAGCGCGGGCTTCGTCTTCGTGAACCCCAATGAGAAGGGCCGCTGCGGCTGCGGCGAGAGCTTCCACGTGTGATCAGCCGAACAGGCTCCAGAACATCCGCACGCTGGTGATGGCCAGGAACACCGCAAAGGCCCGCTTCAGCCAGAGGGGCGGGATGGTATGCGCCAGCCTGACCCCCCAGGGGGTGGCGATGATGGATGTCGGCACGATCAGCGCGAAGCCCAGCAGGTTCACATAGCCGATCGAGTAGGGCGGCAGGTTCGGGTCGTTCCAGCCGCCCCAGATGAAGCCCGCCGTCGCCGGGATCGAGATGATCAGCCCGAAGGCCGAGGATGTGGCCACCGCGGCGCGGATCGGGTGGCCGAACATGGACAGGATGGGCACGCCCAGCGTCCCGCCGCCGATCCCCATCATCGAACTCACGCTGCCCAGCCCGATGCCCAGCGCCGCGCGCGGCGGGCCCGAGGGCACGCGCTCGGCCACGCGGAAATCCACCCCCGTGAAGCCCATGTTCAGCGCCACCAGCAGCGCGACCAGCGCGAAGACCGCGATCAGCCCCTCGCCGCGCACCCAGACGGCCAGGAAGGTGCCCAGCGCCACGCCGGCCAGCATCGGCAGCCAGATCGAGCGCAGCAGCGCCACATCCATCGTGCCGGTCGCATGGTGCTTGCGCGCCGAAACGAAGGAGGTGGGGATGATGGTGGCGAGCGACGTCGCCACCGCCAGCTTCATCTGCACCGCCTCCTCGATGTCGAAGAAGGGAAAGACGTTGAACAGGATCGGCACGATGACGATGCCGCCCCCCACGCCCAGCAGCCCCGCCAGCGTGCCCGAGACCAAGCCCGTCGCGGCCATGGCCAGCGCAAGCCCCGCCAGCCAGAGAAGATCATTCGTCGTGTCCATGATGGAACGAGCCTCTCGGCCATGCGGGCGGCTTGCGCAAGCCCCGCACCTTCACGCTCCGCGCCTGCCGGTCTAGCCTCCGGCCCATAAGTCATCGGCAAAGGAGGAAGCGCCCCATGATGCTCAAGGACAAGGTCGCGGTCGTCACCGGCTCGGGCGGCGGCATCGGCCGCGAGATCGCCATCGCGATGGCCGAGGCGGGTGCCAAGATCATCATCAACGACGTGGGCGCCTCGCTCGGCGGCGAGGGCTTCTCGACCACCCCGGCCGAGCAGACCAAGGCCATCATCGAGCAGAAGGGCGGCCAGGCCGCCATCAACACCGACAGCGTGGCCTCCTGGGACAACGGCCAGAAGATCGTGCAATGCGCGCTCGACAATTTCGGCCGGATCGACATCGTGGTGAACAACGCCGGGATCCTGCGCGACCAGATCTTCCACCGCATGACGGCCGAGGAATGGGACTCGGTCATCAACGTCCACCTCAACGGCAGCTTCTATGTCTCGCGCGCCGCGGCCACGCATTTCCGCAAGCAGGAAAGCGGCGCCTATGTGCACATCACCTCGACCTCGGGGCTGATCGGCAATTTCGGCCAGGCCAACTACTCGGCCGCCAAGCTCGGCATCGCGGCGCTGTCCAAGTCCATCGCGCTGGACATGGCGCGCTACAACGTCCGCTCCAACTGCCTGGCACCCTTCGCCTGGAGCCGCATGACCAGCTCAATCCCCGCCGAGACGCCCGAGCAGAAGGCTCGGGTGGAGCGCATCATGCGCATGGGCCCGGAGAAGAACGCGCCGCTGGCGGTGTTCCTGGCCTCCGACGCGGCCAAGGAAGTGACGGGCCAGATCTTCGCCCCCCGCATGCATGAGCTGTTCCTGTTCAGCCAGAACCGGCCCGTCCGCTCGGTGCACAGCGAAAGCGGCTGGACGCCCGAGAAGATCGCGGAGATCGCCCTGCCCGCCTTCCGCGCCTCCTTCGTGCCCATGGAGCGCTCGGGCGACGTCTTCTCCTGGGATCCGGTCTGATCCACGCCTGACGCGAAACGCCGCCCCGGACCCGCGCCGGGGCGGCCCCCAATCCAGAGAGTTCCCATGCAGTCCCTGCTCGCCCCCCGGAGCATCGCGCTCATCGGCGCCTCCGGCGACCCCGCGCGCCTCACCGCCCGCGCCCAGATCTACCTCCGCCGGCATGGCTATGACGGCGCGCTCTACCCGGTGAACCCCCGCGCCACCGAGATCCTGGGCGAGCCCGCCTTCGCGAGCGTGGAGGACATCCCCGGCGAAATCGACTTCGCCTACATCCTGCTCGGCACCCAGCAGGTCGAGGCGCAGATCGGCGCGGTGGCGGCCAAGGGCGCGAAGGTGGCCTGCATCCTGGCCGATGGCTTCGCCGAGGCGGGCCCCGAGGGCCAGGCGCTGCAGGACCGCTGCCTCGCCGCCGCGCGGGCTGCGGGGCTCAGGCTGCTCGGCCCCAACTCCATGGGCATCATCAACATCCCCGCGCGCATCGCCGCCAGCGTGAATGCCGCGCTGGAGGCCGAGACCCTGCCCAGCGGCCGCATCGCCCTGGTCAGCCAGTCGGGCTCCATGCTGGGCGCCATCATGGGGCGCGGCGCGGCGCGGGGGATGGGCTTCTCCCACCTCATCGCCACCGGCAATGAAAGCGACCTGACCGCGGGCGAGATCGCGGCCATGCTGGTGGATGATCCCGGCGTGGATGCCGTGATGCTGTTCCTGGAAGCCATCCGCCAGCCGCAGCACTACGCCCACGCCGCCTGGAAGGCGCATCGCGCGGGCAAGCCCATCATCGCCTTCAAGCTCGGCCGCTCGCCCTATGGGGCGGAATTGGCCACCAGCCACACCGGCGCGCTGGCCGGCAGCGACGCCGCGGCCGAGGCCTTCTTCCGCGCCCATGGCATCCTGCGCGCCACCATGCTCGAGAGCTTCCTCGAACTCCCGGCCCTGGTGATGGGCCGCAAGCCGCTGGCGAAGGCGCACCGCGCCGTCTCGGTGATGACCACCACCGGCGGCGGCGGCGCCATGGCGGTGGATGCGCTGGGTGTGGCGGGCATCGAGGCGCGCATCCCCGACGCCCATGCAAGCGCCCGGCTGGAGACGGTGGGCATGCACGCCCATGGGAGGCTGCTGGACATGACGCTGGCCGGCACCCGCCCCGACCGGGTGCAATCGGCCATCGAGGCGCTGGCGGCGGCGCATGACACGGACATGATCGTGCCGGTGGTGGGTTCCTCGGCGCAGTTCCGCCCGCATGACGCGGTGGCGGGCATCGTGCAGGGGCGCGACGCCATCGGGGCCGCCAAGCCCGTCGCCGCCTTCCTGGTGCCCCAGGCCGATGCCTCGCTGCGGCTGCTGGCCGAGGCCGGGGTGCCGGCCTTCCGCACCCCCGAATCGCTCGCCGATGCGCTGCGCGCCTTCCTCGACTGGCGCGCGCCGCTCCCGACGCCGCATGTCGCCGCCCCCGCCCTTACCCTGCCCGCCGCCCCGGACGAGGCCGATGCGCGCGACCTCTTCGCCGCGCTGGGCCTCGCCTCCGACGCCGTGCGCATCACCGGCGAGGCCGCGCCCGAGGGGCTGCGCTATCCGGTCGCGCTGAAGATCCTCTCGCCCGACCTGGCCCACAAGACCGAGGTGGGCGGGGTTCGCCTCAACATCCCCGATGCGGCGGCGCTGACCGCCGAGATGGCGGCGATGCGCGCCCGCGTGGCCGCAGCCGCACCCAGGGCGCGCATCACCGGCTTCCTGGCGCAACCCATGGCCCGCGGCCTGGCCGAGGTGATCCTCGGCTTCCGCCGCGACCCGGAGGTGGGCCCGGTGGTGCTGCTCGGCGCGGGCGGCGTGCTGGCCGAATTGCAGCGCGACGTGGCGCTGCGGCTTGCGCCGCTGCATGAGGCCGAGGCGCGCGAGATGATCGCGGAGGTGCGCGCGCTGCGCGTGATTGAAGGCTGGCGCGGCCTGCCGCGCGGCGATGTGGATGCGCTGGCGCACGCGATCGTCGCCGTCTCGCGCCTCGCCGCCATGGACGGGGTGGCCGAGGCCGAGATCAACCCCTTGATGATCCACGAAAGCGGCGTCACCGTCGCGGATGCCTGGGTGGTGAAGGCCTGAAAGGGCCGCCGCAGGAGGAGACACGCCGCATGGACCCGAAAGCCCTGATCGAGGCGCGCTACGGCCACCTCCCCTTCGAGCCCCCGGCCGAGGTCGCCCCCGGCCTCGCCGCCATCCTCGACCGGCGGGTGACGCGGCGCTACCGGCCGGACCCGATCCCCGAGGCGCTGCTGGACACCGTGTTGGCCGCGGCCTCCTCGGCGCCGTCCAAGTCGGACATGCAGCAATGGTCCGTCGTCGTGCTTCAGGACCCGGCGCGGATCGCGGCCATCGCGGACTGGATCGGCTCCATGCCCTGGATCAAGCAGGCGCCGGTGTTCCTGGTGTTCTGCGCCGATGTGCGGCGCGGCCGCGACATCTGCGCGCGCGCGGGGCGCGAGCATGCCAATGACAACATGGACACGCTGCTGAATGCGACGGTGGATGCGGCCCTGGCCATGGGCATGACCATCGCCGCGGCCGATGCGGCAGGGCTGGGCACCTGCCCCATCTCCTATGTCCGCAACCACCTGGAGAAGGTCGGGCCGCTGCTCGGCCTGCCCAAGGGCGTGTTCCCGATCGCGGGGCTGACGCTGGGCTTCCCCGAATCCCGCGCCCCCACCTCGGTCCGCCTGCCGCCGGCCGTCACCATCCACCGCGAGCGCTACGACGCTTCGGCCGAGGCGCAGGCGCTGTCCGCCTATGATGCGCGCCGCGAACCGGCCAAGCCGCGCTATCCCGAGATACACGGCCCCGCCCCGGAAGGCTGCGCCTGGACCGAGAATGTCGCCCGCCAGCTTTCCGTGCCCGAGCGCGCGGGCTTCCGCGCGTGGCTGCGCGCGCGCGGCTTCGCCCTCGATTGAGCAAGCCGCCGGAAGAGGGGCCGGGCGCCGACAACCCCGGCAGCGCCGACGCCGCCGGCCAGACCCGGCGCCGCGTGATCCCGCGCGACGCGGCCAGCCTCGTGCTGTTCCGCCTGGGACGGCGCGGGCCCGAGGTGCTGATGGGCCGCCGCCACCACGCGCTGCGCTTCATGCCCGGCGTGCTGGTGTTCCCCGGCGGCAGGGTGGACCGCGAGGATTATCGCGCCCCGGCGCTGTCCGAACTCGCCCCCGCCACGCGCCGCATGCTGGAGCACCGCGCCCGCCCGAGCCTGGCCCGCGCCCTGGCCGTGGCCGCGGCGCGCGAGCTGCATGAGGAAACCGCCCTGGTGCTGGGCGAGATGCAGGGCGATCGGGTCGTGCCGGACCTCGGCTGCATGGACTACCTCAGCCGCGCCATCACCCCGGCGGGCCGGCCCATCCGCTTCCACGCCCGCTTCCTGGTGGCCCCGGCCGAGGCGTCGCGGGGCGAGATCCATGGCTCGGGCGAGTTGGAGGAGCTGCGCTTCTTCGCCCTGCCCGAGTTGGAAGGCCAGCCGGTGATGCGCGTCACCGCGCTGATGCTGGAGGAGTTCCAGCGCTGGCTGTCCCTGGACCCCGAGGCCCGCGCCGCGCGGCGGCTGAACGCGGTGATGGGGCGGGATCGGTGGAGCGAGGAGCGGCTAGGCTAGGCTAGGCTAGGCGCCAAACCTCCCCCTCGCGCCGCGCCATCCCCTCCTGCTCCAGCATGATGAGCTGCGCCAGCAGGCTGCGCCCCGCCCCGCGGATCAGCCGCGGGTCGAGCGGCCCATAGACCGGCCCCACCAGCGCCTCGGCCGTGGCGGGCCCGTGCTCGCGCAGGGCGGCAACTACGCGGGCCTCGCGCTTCTGCCGGTGCAGGTTCAGCGCATCCAGGAAGGGCATGGGGTCGGGCAGCTTCGGCCCATGGCCGGGCAGATACAGCTGGTCCCGCCCCTCGCGCGCGCGCAGCCGGGCCAGGCTGTCGCGATAGGCGCGCATGTCGCCATCAGGCGGGCTGACCACCGAGGTGGACCAGGACATCACATGGTCGGCGCTGAACAGCACCCCCGTGCCCTCCAGCGCGTAGCAGAGGTGGTTGCCGCAATGGCCGGGGGTGAAGATCGCCTCCAGCCGCCAATCCGCGCCCGTTATCGCGCCGCCGTCGGGCACGCGCACATCGGGAATGAAGGCGTGGTCGCCGCCCTCCTGCCCCTCATGCGGGGGCGTGGCGTGCGGGCCGAAGCCATGGGTGGGCGCGCCGGTGGCCTGCTGCAGCGCCCGCGCGCCGGGCGAATGGTCGCGGTGGGTGTGGCTGATGATGATGTGGCTGATGGTCTCGCCGCTGGTGGCCGCCAGTATGGCCTGGAGGTGGCGCGCATCCTCCGGCCCCGGGTCCAGCACCGCCACGGAATTGCCGCCGCCGATCAGATAGGTGTTGGTTCCGCGGAAGGTGAAGGCGCTGGGGTTGTCGCACAGCACGCGGCGCACGCCGGGGGCGATGCGCTCCACCGCGCCGGGGGCGAGCGAATCCTCGCGCAGGAAGGGGATGTTCAACGCTTCACTCCAAGCCGGCTTTCGCGGTGCAGGATGTAGAGGGCGGCCAGCACGATCAACCCCGCCCCGGCCAGGGTGGCGATGCCCGGCGCGTCGCCGAAGATCAGCCAGCCCAGCGCGATGGCCCACAGGATGCCGGTGTAGAAATAGGCACCCAGCGAGGAGACCTGCGCGGACGCATAGGCCTCGGTCAGCATCACCTGGGCGAAGCCGCCCACCAGCCCCACCATCAGCAGCAGCGCCCAATCCCCGGGGGTGGGCCAGACCCAGACGAAGGGCATCACGAGGCCGGTGATGCAGGTCATCAGGATGGACTGCCACATCACGATGGTGGTGGAGGATTCGGTCGAGGAAAGGCTGCGCACCAGCAGCGTCGTCATGGCCGAGAACAGCCCATGCGCCACCGCCACCGCCATGCCGATGGCCACCCAGCTGCTGATGGCACCCTGGAAGGCGCCCTGCCCCAGCGCGATCACGATGATGCCGCCGAAGCCGGCCAGCACGGCGCCGGCGCGGTGGATGCCCACGCGCTCGCCCAGAAAGGGGATGGCCAGCACCGTGATGAACAAGGGCGTGGTGAAGCTCAGCGCCGTGTATTCGGTCAGCGGCAGCAGGGTCAGCGCGTAGAAGGCGCAGCCCATGGCCATGGTGCCGCTCAGCGCGCGCAGCATGTGCTGCGGCAGGCGCTGCGTGGCGAGCTTGGGCTTCTTGCCGGCCCGCGCCACGATCAGCAGCACCACCGGCAGTGCCAGCACGCTGCGGAAGAACATGATCTCGGCGAAGTGGATGCGTTCACCAACGAGCTTCACCACCGCGCCCATGGCGGTGAAGAGTGCGGTGGAGGCCAGCATGAGCAGGGCCCCGCGGCGGATGTCATGACGCAGCGGCACGCGCGGCAGCCCTTTCCTCGGCGCGGCGCACGCGCTCGCGGTGCAGGTTGTAGATGCCCGCGGCGATCACCACCACCGCCCCCGCCAGGGTGGTCCATGCCGGCACCTCGGCGAAGATCAGGAAGCCCAGCACCAGGCCCCAGACCAGCACCGTGTATTCCAGCGGTGCGAGCGCCGCGACATTGCTCAGCGCGAAGGCGCGCGCGAACAGCACATGCGCCAGCGCATTGGCCAGGCCGAAGAAGGTCAGCGCCAGCACCAGCCCCCAGGAAGGGAACAGGTTGAGCTCGCCGCCGGGCGGGCGCAGCGCCTCCACCGGCAGCAGGAGCAGGCCGTAGGGGATGTGCAGGAACAGCAGCCAGAAGGCGATGGCATGCGGGGTATCGGTGCTGGCCAGGCTGCGCGTCCAGATGCGGCTGACCGCCATGCCGGTGACGGCGACCATGAGCACCGCCGCCTCCCAGCGCCAAAGGTCGCCACCCGGCTGCAGCATGAACAGCACGCCCGCGAAGCCCACCATGCAGGACACCCAGCGCCGCCATCCCACGCTCTCACCCAGGATCGGGATGGCCAGCAGCGTCATCAGCAGCGGCGCGGCCGAGGCCATGGCGTAGGAATCCGCGAGCCCCAACCCCGACATCCAGACGAAGTACCACAACAGCGACACGGTGCAGTGCATCAAGGAACGCGCCATGATCAGCCGCGTGTTGCGCGGCCACAGCCCCCGCCCCCGCGCCAGCACCGCCACCGCGATCGAGCCCACCACGCCGCGCCAGAGCATGGCGCCCGCAACACCCACATGATCCAGGCTGTATTTCACCGCCGCATCGGCGCCGGAGATGATGAAATAGCCGAGTGCGGCCAGCGCGATGCCGCGCACCGCCGCCTCGCCGCTGGTCGAGCGGCCGAGCGGGTCCAGCGGTGGGCTAGGTGGCAATGTCGCCATCCGCCTTCATGCAGATGGCGCCGCCCGCGTCGCCGGTCTCGGGC
>SKWC01000382.1 GCA_007129145.1 Rubritepida sp. | reverse complement strand
TGCGGCGCCCGGCCTCGCGCGCGATGCGCGCCGCATGGGCGGGGCCCAGCACCGCGCGCAGCGCCGCCTGCAGCGCGGCCACATCGGCCTCCTCGACCATGGCGCCGGGCGGTTCGCGCAGATGGCGCAGCAGGCCCGCCCGGGCGAAAACGGCGTGGCAAAGCGCCTCGCCGCGATCGATGCGGAGCGCCTCGGCCACCTGGATGATGGCGTTCGGCCCGACCCGGCCCGGCACGGTCATGGTCCCCTTGGTCACGGCCCCCTTGGTCACGACCCCTTGGGTCACGGCTGCGGGCGCGCCGGGGCGGCGGCGGCCTCCATCTCGGCCTCGGTCATCTGCTGGTCGCCGCCGCCGCAGGCCTTCACTTCTGCCATGGCCGGGCGCTTGGCGGGTGGGGCCTGCTTCCAGTCCTGCGCCGGGGCGGTGCCGTTGCGCGTACGGTCGAAGTTGAAGTTCACCGTCTTCTTCGATTGCGGCCCCCAGTAGCCGACCTTGCCGAGGTCGTAGAACTTCCGCTCGAAGCCCGACTTCAGAAAAGCCTTCAGGCAGTTCAGCATGTAGCTGCGCTTCACCTTATCCGTGATCCAGGGGTAGGAAAGGAAGGTCTTGCGCATGTAGAAGCGGCGGTAGTTGTGCATCACCCGGTCCAGCAGGGTGGCGCGGTCCATCGCGTCGGGCTTCATGATGGGGGTGACGAAATTGTACTTGTCGAAGTCGAACACCTCGACCTTGTCGCCCAGCTCGCGGAACAGGTCGCTGAAGGGCCAGGGCGTGTACATGGCCCAGTTGGCCATGTCCGGGTCCCAGTCCAGCGCCATGCGGTAGGTCTCTTCCAGCGTCTCGACCGTCTCGTTCTCCAGGCCCACGATGAACTGCGCCTCGGCGACGATGCCGTTCTGGCGCAGCAGCTGGATGGCCTTCTTGTTCTGCGCGACGGTGGTTTCCTTGTTGAAGCGGTCGAGCTTGAGCTGCGCCGCCGCCTCGGTGCCCAGGCTGACATGGATCAGCCCGGCGCGGCGGTACATCGGCAGCAGTTCCTCGTCGCGCAGGATGTCGGTGACGCGGGTGTTGATGCCCCACAGCACCGGCAGGTCGCGCTCGATCAGCAATTCGCAGAACTGCACGAATTTCTTCTTGTTGATGGTGGGTTCCTCATCCGCCAGGATGAAGAAGCCCACGTCGTGGTCGCGCACCAGCGTCTCGATCTCGTCCACGACCTTGCGCGGATCACGCACCCGGTAGTCGCGCCAGAACTTCCACTGGCTGCAGAAGCTGCAGGTGAAGGGGCAGCCGCGCGCCATGTTGGGGATGGCGACGCGCTTGCCCATCGGGATGTAGATGTACTTGTCCCATTCCAGCACGCCCCAGTCGGGCTGGATGCGGTCCAGGTCCTTGATCGGGGGGGCTGCGCGGGTGGCGACCACCTTGCCGTCCTGGGCATAGGCGATGCCCTGGACCGAGCCGCGCTCCTGCGGCCAGCGCCCCTCGTCCACGCAGCGCACCAGGTCGAGGAACACCTGCTCGCCCTCGCCGCGCACGATGGCGTCGATCCAGGGCGCCTCGGCCAGCACCTGCTGGTACATGAAGGTGCCGTGGATGCCGCCCAGCACGGTCACCGCATCCGGGCAGGTTTCCCTGGCGATCTGCAGCAGGCGCTCGGCCTTGTAGATGCTGGGGGTGATGGCGGTGGCGCCGATGATGTCCGGCTGGAGCTGCGCCAGCGCGTCGCGCACCTGGTCATCGGTCAGGTTGTTGGTCATCGCGTCGATGAAGGTGAGGTCGGTGTAGCCCTCCGCCTTCAGATAGCCCGCCAGATAGGCGACCCAGGCGGGCGGCCAGTTGCCCGCGATCTCGGCACCGCCCGAATGGTAGTTGGGGTGGACCAGGACGATGCGCATCGCGTCTCTCCATCGGAATGCGCGGGCAGGCTAGGTGCCGGCCTTCCCGCGCAACCTTGATGTGACGCAAGCGGAATGCGCGCGATCCCTGCCACTTCGGCAAGGTGCGGCGCGCGCCTTCAGACGTGCAGCGCCGCGCGCAGCCGCGACAGCAGCGCGGCGCGCGTCGCCTTGTCGGGCGCCTTCTCCAGCGCCTCCTCGATGCCCAGCAGCAGCGCCGCGCGCTCATTGTGCCAGTCGGGCAGGCCCACCGCCTCGGGCTCGACGCGCCGGGCCTCGGCCACGGGCAGCAGGACGGGCGGCTGGCCGGCCTCCAGCCGGTAGCGCGCATCGAGCAGCGGCTGCTCGACCCTTCCTTCGACCCGCCCGGCCAGCCCGGCCATGGCCTCCGGCTCGCCATGCACCAGGAAGGTGGCGCCGGCGACCGGCCCGCGCGCCTTCAGCCAGGCCTCGATCTCGGGCTGGTCGGCATGGCCCGAGTAGCCCTCGATGCGGGCGATGCGCGCGGCCACCTCCACCGTGTCGCCCTGGATGCGCACGCGGCCCGCGCCATCGTCCAGCAGGCGGCCCAGCGTGCCGGCGGCCTGGAAGCCGACCAGCGCCACCACCGCGCGCCTGTCCCACAGCCGGGCCTTGAGGTGGGTGCGGATGCGCCCCGCGTCGCACATGCCCGAACCGGCGATGACGATGTGGAAGCCCTTGTGGCGCGCGAGGCGGCGGCTCGCTTCCCCGCTCTCGACATGCACGAGGCGGTGCGAGGCCAGCGCGGCGCGCAGCGCATCCCCCTCCTCGGTGCTGTGGGCGAAGCGGTCGAAGACGCGGCTGGCGCGGGTGGCGAGCGGGCTGTCCATGTTGATGGGCACGCCCGGCACCGCGCCGCGCTGCATCAGCAGCACGAGGTCGAGCACCACCTCCTGCGCGCGCTCCACCGCGAAGCTCGGGATCAGGAAGGCGCCGTCATTCGCCGCCGCCTCGTTCAGCAGCGCGGCCAGGGCGGCGCGGCGGTCCTCGGGGGTGACGGGGGCGCGGTCCTCGTCGCCATAGGTGCTCTCGACGATGATGTGGTCCAGCCCGCCGGACGGCCCCTCGGGCGGCGGGTGCAGCGTGCCGGCATCGGGGCCGATGTCGCCCGAGACCAGCAGCCGCATCCCCTCCACCTCGATCTCGATGGAGGCCGAGCCCAGCATGTGCCCGGCATTCCAGTAGCGCGCGCGCAGCCCCGGGCAGGGGGTGATCCAGTGGTCGTATTCGACCGGGCGGAAGGCTTCCAGCGCGGCCTCGGCATCGGCCGCGCCATAGATCGGCTGCAGCGAGTCGCGGTCGCGGAAGCGGCGGCGGTTGCGGCGGTTCAACATCCGCACCTCGCTTTCCTGGATGTGGCCCGAGTCGGGCAGCAGGCAGGAGCACAGCGCGATGGTCGCCTCGGTGGCGTGGATCTCGCCGCGGAAGCCCTCCTTCACCAGGCGCGGCAGCAGGCCGCTGTGGTCGATGTGGGCATGCGTCAGAAGCACGGCATCCACCGCGGCGGGGTCGAAGGGGAAGGGCTCGTAGTTCAGCGATTTCAGGGTCTTGGGACCCTGGAACATGCCGCAATCCACCAGGATCCGCGCCCGTTGCGTGGTGATGTGCAGGCATGATCCGGTGACGGTGCGGGCGGCCCCGTGGAAGGCCAGTTCGACAGCCATGCGCGTTCCTCCAGGGGCCGCGGTCTTGCCGACGGCGTTCCCCGGCGCATCATGGGCGCGGCGGGGGGAGGCCGCCAAGCCGATGGATGACGACGACAAGACGGCGTTCCGCCTGCCGCTGTTCGATCGCGACTTCCTGCTGAGCCCCGCGATGCGCGGGGTGCGGCTGCAGGTCGAGGCGATGAAGGCCGACGAGGCGCTGCGCAGCGCGCGCATCGCCTCCACCATCGTGGTGTTCGGCGGCGCCCGCGTGCGCGAGGACGGGCCCGGCGATCATCCGCGCTGGTATGCGCAGGCGCGGCGCTTCGCGCGCATCGCCTCCGAGCGCGGCGGGGCGCTGGCGCCGGTGGATGGCTGGCGCGACAATGTCATCGCCACCGGCGGCGGGCCGGGGATCATGGAGGCCGCCAACCGCGGCGCGCATGACGTGGGCGCGCCCAGCATCGGCTTCAACATCCGCCTCCCGCAGGAGCAGTATCCCAACCGCTACTCCACGCCGGGGCTGACCTTCAACTTCCACTACTTCGCCATCCGCAAGCTGCATTTCGCCATGCGGGCGCGGGCGCTGGTGGTCTTCCCCGGCGGCTTCGGCACGATGGACGAGGTGTTCGAGATCCTGACGCTGCGCCAGACGGAGCGCACCGCGCCGGTGCCGGTGGTGCTGGTGGACCAGGCCTACTGGCGCGGGCTGATCCGCTGGGAGGGTTTCCTGGAGGCCGGGCTGATCGGCCCCGAGGACCTGGCGCTGCTGGATTTCGTGGATGACGCCGAGGCCGCATGGGAGGTCATCGCCGCGAAGGAGCCGTCCAGCCCGCGGCGCTGAGGCGCGTCAGAAATCCAGGTCGGCGTAGTGCGGCGGCGGCTCCAGGCCGCTGACGCGATCGGCCAGCAGCGGGCGGAAGGCGGGGCGTGACTTCACCCGGCTGTACCAGTCGCGCACCGCCGGGTTTTCCTCCCAATTCACATCATTGCCGTAGTCCAGCGCCGAGAGATGCGCGGCCGCCGCGAAATCCGCGAGGCTGAGGTTCTGCCCCGCGAGCCAGGGGCGCTGCTCGGCCAGCCAGCCGATCACCTCCAGATGCGGCTTCAGGTTCGCATAGCCCGCGCGGATGGCGGCGCCGTCCGGATGGCCCAGGCCAAGCAGCCGCTTCATGTGGCGCTCATGCACCAGCTTGCGGGTGACTTCCTCGGCGAAGCGGGTGTCGAACCAGGCGACCAGGCGGCGCACCTCGGCGCGCTCGGCCAGGGTGCGGCCGACCAGCGGGCGGTCGGGATAGGCCTCGTCCAGGTATTCGCAGATCGCGTAGCTGTCCGCGAGCACGAGGCCGTTCTCCTCGACCAGCACGGGGACGGTGCCGGCGGGATTCATGGCCAGGAAGGCCTCGCGCCGTTCCCAGACGCGCTCCAGCTTCAGCTCGAAGGGGATGCGCTTCTCGGCCAGCACGAGGCGCACCTTGCGCGAGAAGGGCGAGAGCGGGAGGTGGTGGAGGATGCGCACGCCGCATCTATGCCACCGCCCCCCGCGGCCGTGAAGGAGACGCCGGCTATTCGGCCGCCTGCGGCACCTCGCTCATCGGCCGCGCCAGATAGCGGGCGTATTCCTTCGGCACGACATGCCAGAAGCGGCCGCGCTCGCTCTCCCAGTCGTTCAGCAGGCGGGCGGCGTGGCGGCTGCCGGTCTCGGCCACATGGCGCTCGATCAGCCCGCGCAGCTCGCCCTCCCAATGGGCGGAGGCGAGGCGCTGCCACAGCAGCGTGTCGGGGTTCACCCGGTGCTCGAAGGTCTCGGCGGGGTCGTGCACGAAGGCCTGGCCGCCGGTGAAGCCGGCGCCGAAATTGTCGCCCACCTCGCCCAGCACCACCACCGTGCCGCCGGTCATGTATTCGCAGCCATTGGCACCCACGCCCTCGACCACCGTGGTGGCGCCGGAGTTGCGCACCGCGAAGCGCTCGCCCGCCTGGCCGGCCGCGAACAGCGCGCCCGAGGTCGCGCCATAGAGGCAGGTGTTGCCGATGATGGCGTTCTCGTTCCAGACGAGGTTGGAGCTGGGCGCGGGCCGCACCACGATGGTCGCCCCCGACAGCCCCTTGCCGACATAGTCGTTGGCGTCGCCATAGACTTCCAGGCGCAGGCCGCGCACGCCGAAGGCGCCGAGCGACTGGCCGGCGCTGCCGCGCAGCCGCACCGTCAGATGCCCCTCCTGCAGCCCGGTCATGCCGTATTGCCGCACGATGCGCGAGCTCACCTTGGTGCCGATGGCGCGGTGCGTGTTCCGGATGTTGTAGGCCAGTTGCATCTTCTCGCCGCGCTCGAACAGGGGTGCCGCGTCGCGCAGCATGTCGGCGTCCAGCGTCTCGGGCACCTCGTTGCGCCCGGTCATGGTGCAGAAGGGCGCGTGCGGGCCGGCATCGGCCTTCACCAGCAGCGGGTTCAGGTCGAGGTCATCCAGGTCGTCGGCGCCGCGGCTGACCTGCTTGAGCAGGTCGGTGCGGCCGATCACCTGCTCCAGCTTGCGGAAGCCGAGGCCGGCCAGGATCTCGCGCACCTCCTCGGCGATGAAGCTGAACAGGCTGATCACCTTCTCGGGGCTGCCGGTGAACTTGGCGCGCAGCGCCTCGTCCTGGGTGCAGACGCCCACGGGGCAGGTGTTGGAGTGGCACTGGCGCACCATGATGCAGCCCATCGCCACCAGCGACGCCGTGCCGATGCCGAATTCCTCCGCACCCAGCATGGCGGCGACGACCACGTCGCGGCCGGTCTTGAGCCCGCCATCGGTGCGCAGCCGCACCCGGTGGCGCAGCCGGTTCAGCAGCAGCACCTGGTGCGTCTCGGTCAGCCCCATCTCCCAGGGCAGGCCAGCATACTTGATCGAGGTGACGGGCGAGGCGCCGGTGCCGCCCGAATGCCCCGAGATCAGGATGGCGTCGGCCTTCGCCTTCGCCACCCCCGCCGCGATGGTCCCGATGCCCGAGCGCGCGACCAGCTTCACGCAGACCGTCGCCTCGGGGTTGATCTGCTTCAGGTCATAGATGAGCTGCGCCAGATCCTCGATCGAGTAGATGTCATGGTGCGGCGGCGGGGAGATCAGCGTCACGCCGGGCGTGGAGTGGCGCAGCTTCGCGATCAGCCCCGTGACCTTGAAGCCCGGCAGCTGGCCGCCCTCGCCGGGCTTGGCGCCCTGCGCCATCTTGATCTCGATCTCGCGGCAGTTGTTCAGGTATTCGGCCGTGACGCCGAAGCGGCCGTAGGCGATCTGCTTGATCGCGCTGTTCGCGTTGTCGCCGTTCGGGCGCGGCTTCGCGCGCGCCGGGTCCTCGCCGCCCTCGCCGCTGTCGCTGCGCGCGCCGATGCGGTTCATCGCGATGGACAGCGTCTCATGCGCCTCGGGGCTGAGGGCACCCAGCGAGATGCCGGGCGCGACGAGGCGCTTGCGGATCTCGGTGATGCTCTCGACCTCCTCGATCGCGACCGGCTGGACATTGTCGGTGCGGAAGTCGAGCAGGTCGCGCAGCGCCACCGGCGCCTGGCGGCGCACCGCCTCGCTGTAGCGCTTGAAGGTCTGGTAGCTGTCGGTCTCCACCGCCTTCTGCAGCGTGTGGATCAGCGTGCCGCCGAAGGCATGCGCCTCCCCGCGGGAGCGCAGCTTGTACAGCCCGCCCACCGGCAGCGTCACCACCTCCGAGCCGAAGGCGCGGCCGTGCAGCTCCAGCACGCGGCGCGCCAGCCCGTTCAGACCCACGCCCGAGATGCGCGAGGGCACGCCGGGGAAGTATTCCGCGATCAGCGCGCGCGACAGGCCGATGGCCTCGAAGTTCATGCCGCCGCGGTAGGAGGACAGGACGGAGATGCCCATCTTGGACATGACCTTCAGCAGGCCCTTGTCCACCGCCTTCTTGTACCGCGCGAGGCACTCCGCGAGGGTCATCTCCCCGAACAGGCCGCGGCGGTGGCGGTCGGCGATGGAATCCTCGGCCAGATAGGCGTTCACCGTGGTGGCGCCCGCGCCGATCAGCACCGCGAAATAATGCACGTCCAGGCATTCGGCGCAGCGGATGTTCAGGCTGGTGAAGGTGCGCAGCGAGGTGCGCACGAGATGCGTGTGCACCGCGCTGACCGCCAGGATCATCGGGATGGCCGCGCGCTCACGCCCCTGCGCCGTGTCGGTCAGGATGACGTGCTGGCAGCCCGAGCGCACGCCGTCCTCGCTCTCGCGGCGGACGCGCTCCAGCGCGCGGCGCAGCCCGGCCTCGCCCTCCTCGGCGGGGAAGGTGCAGTCCACCTCCACCGCGGAGGCCCCCATGTGGTCGCGCATGGCGGCGAATTCGGCGCTGAGCAGGACGGGGCTGTCCAGCATCAGCATGTCGCACTGGGTCGGGTCCTCGTCGAGGACGTTGCCCAGATTGCCCAGCCGGGTGCGCAGCGTCATGACGCGGGTTTCGCGCAGGCTGTCGATCGGCGGGTTGGTGACCTGGCTGAAGGTCTGGCGGAAATAGTGGTGCAGGCCGCGATACTGGTGCGAGAGCACGGCCACGGGCGTGTCGTCGCCCATGGAGCCCACCGCCTCCTGCGCGTCCTCGACCATGGGGTGCAGGATCTGCTCCAGCTCCTCCAGCGTGTAGCCGACCGCGAGCTGGGCGCGGCGCAGCGCCTCGCCGGTCATGGGCTGGGGCGGGGCGGCATGCGCCTTCACCAGCCCGTCGATGCGGGTGGTGCGGTTCACCCACTGGCCGAAGGGCTTGCGGGCCGACAGCATGTCCTTCAGCTCACCGTCCAGCAGCAGCCGGCCGCTGTCCAGCTCCACGCCCAGGCACTGGCCCGGGCCGACGCGGCCCTTGGCGCGCACCTGGTCCTCGGCCACCTTCACCATGCCCGTCTCGGAGCCGATGATCAGCAGGTTGGATTCCGTGATGGTGTAGCGCAGCGGTCGCAACCCGTTGCGGTCCAGCCCCGCCACCACCCAGCGCCCGTCGGTGGCGCAGAGCGCGGCCGGGCCGTCCCAGGGCTCCATCACGGCGTTGCAGTAGAGGAACAGGTCATGGTGCGCCGCCGGCATGGTGGCGTTGATGCCCAGGCTCTCGGGGATCAGCAGCGCCTTGGCCATGGGCGCGTCGCGGCCGCCGCGCACCAGCAGTTCGAACACGTTGTCGAGGCTGGCGGTGTCGGAGCCGCCCGCCTGGATGACCGGCTTGATGTCCTCCAGATAGGGGTCGAGCAGCGGGTGCGACAGGCGCGTCTCATGCGCCTTCATCCAGTTCACATTGCCATGCAGCGTGTTGATCTCGCCATTGTGCGCGACCATCCGGAAGGGCTGCGCCAGCCGCCAGGTGGGGAAGGTGTTGGTCGAGTAGCGCTGGTGGTAGATGGCGAAGCGCGAGGTGAAGCGCTCATCCTGCAGGTCGGGGTAGAAATCGCTCAGCGCCTCGGCCAGGAACATGCCCTTGTAGATGATCGAGCGCCCGGACAGCGAGCACAGGTAGAGCTCGGGGATCTGGGCGGCGATCGCCTGCTTCTCGATGCGGCGGCGGATGACGTAGAGGTCGCGCTCGATGGTGTCGGTGTCGCGGGACTGCGGGTCGTGCAGCAGGATCTGCTCGATCTCGGGGCGGGTGGCGTTGGCCTTCTCGCCGATCACGGCGGCGTTGATGGGCACCTGCCGCCAGCCATAGATCGCATAGCCCATGGCCAGGATCTCGGTCTCGACGATCTGGCGGCAGCGCTCCTGGGCGCCGAAGTCGGTCTTGGGCAGGAAGACCATGCCGACGAGCACGGGACCGGGGCGCAGCTTGCTGCCGCCGTCGCGCACCGCCTGGGCGAAGAATTCCTGCGGGATCTCGATGTGGATGCCCGCGCCGTCGCCGGTCTTGCCGTCGGCGTCCACGGCGCCGCGGTGCCAGACCGCCTTCAGCGCCTCGATGCCCGCGCGCACCACGGCGCGCGAGGCGCGGCCGTCCAGTGCCGCGACCAGCCCCACGCCGCAGGCGTCGTGCTCGGTGGTGTCGATGCCGGCCGCTTCCAGCAGGTCGCGGTTGCGGATGTAGCCGTCCACGAAATCATTCATTTCCGTCACTCCGCCGCCTGCGGCACTTCGGCCTTGTTCAGCACGTATTGCGCGATCTGCTCGGCCGCGTCGCGGCCGTCGCGGATGCCCCACACCACCAGCGAGGCGCCGCGGACGATGTCGCCGCCGGCGAAGACGCCGGGCAGCGCGGTCATCATGCTGCGGTGGTCCACCTTCAGCGTGCCCCAGCGCGTGACCGTCAGCGCGGGTTCGTCGAACATCGCGGGCAGCGCCTCGGGGTCGAAGCCCAGCGCCTTGATCACCAGAGTGGCGGGGACGACGAAATGGCTGCCCTCGATGGGGGCCACCTGCTGGCGGCCGGTGGCGTCGGGCAGGCCCAGATGCATGCGGATGGCGCGCACCCCTGTCACCGCATCCGCGCCCAGGAAGGCCTCCGGCGCCGAGAGCCAGAGGAAGCGCACGCCCTCCTCCTCGGCGTTGTGCACCTCGCGCATCGAGCCGGGCATGTTCGCCTTGTCGCGGCGGTAGAGGCAGGTGACCGACTTGGCGCCCTGGCGCACCGCGGTGCGCACGCAATCCATGGCGGTGTCGCCGCCGCCGATCACCACGACATCGCGGCCGGCGGCGTTCAGCGCCCCGCTGTCATAGGCCGGCACGGCATCGCCCAGGTTCTGCCGGTTCGAGGTGGTGAGGTAGTCCAGCGCGGGCACCACGCCATCCATCTCGCTGCCCGGAAGCGCGACGTCGCGCGCCTTGTACACGCCGGTGGCGATGAAGATCGCGTCATGCCGGGCGCGCAGCTCGGCCAGGGTCACGTCCCGGCCCACGGCGGTGTTCATGTGGAAATGGATGCCGCCGGCCGCGTATTGCTCCCAGCGGCGCAGCACCACCTCCTTCTCGAGCTTGAAGTTGGGGATGCCGTAGATCATCAGCCCGCCGACGCGGTCGTAGCGGTCATACACATGCACCTGAAAGCCCTGCACGCGCAGCCGCTCGGCCGCCGCCAGCCCGGCCGGGCCGGCGCCGATGATGCCGATGCTGTGCGGCAGCTCCCGCGAGGGGGTCGGCGGCTTGATCCAGCCATTCTCCCAGGCGGTGTCCACGATGTATTTCTCGACGCTGCCGATGGTGACGCTCTCGAAGCCCTTCTCGATCACGCAATTGCCTTCGCACAGCCGGTCCTGCGGGCAGACGCGGCCGCAGATCTCGGGGAAGGTGTTGGTGGCCGAGGCGACCTCATAGGCCTCCTCCATGCGGCCTTCGGCGGTGAGCTTGAGCCAGTCGGGGATGTTGTTCTGCAGCGGGCAATGGACCTGGCAGAAGGGGACGCCGCACTGGCTGCAGCGGCTGGCCTGCTCCTTGGCGCGCTCCGGGTCGAAGCGGTCGTAGATCTCCTGGAAGTCCTCCCGACGCGCGCTGGCCGGGCGTTTGTCCGGCGTCTGCTGCTGCAGGCGGACGAATTGCAACATGCGCTCGGTCATGGCGTTTCCCCAGGAAAGGGCGATTGGGAACAGCGATCGGCAAGAGGATCGGAGGCGGAGGGAGCGCGCGGCTCCCTCCGGAGGATGGGCGCATAGCCGACACCGCGGGGCTTGCCAAGCGGAAAATACGCCGAAAGGTCAGCTGTACTGCCTTAATACCCTTCAGGCCATGCGGAGGTGAAATGACTGGGAAAGCTTCACCCGATCAAAATGTCCGGATCGGCCTTATTTCTCCCCGCGGTTGCGCCGGTCGCCCCCGGGCCGGAAGCGCGCCAACTGCGCCGGCACCAGCGCCTCGACCGACTGCGGGGTGATGCCCAGGTCCTTCAGCGTCAGCGCGCCCTCGGCCACCACATTGTCCTTCTGCAGCAGGATCAGCTGGTCGCGCGTCAGCGCCGGATTGGGCAGGAGTTCCATGACGCGCGCCTGCAGCCGCGCCAGCCCGGGCGGGAACTCGACCAGCGGCCGGCGGCGGCGCGTTTCCTTCAGGATGAAGGCCAGCAATTCGCGGAAGGTCCAGGCGCGCGGCCCGCCCAGCTCATAGATGCGGCCGGCCGCGTCCTCATGGGCCAGCGCGGCCATCACCGCATCCGCCACATCACCCACGAAGACCGGCTGGAAGCGGGTGTCGCCGCTGATCACCGGCATGAAGGGCAGCAGCATGGCCATCTGGCCGAAGCGGTTGAAGAAGCCGTCGCCGGGCCCGAACACGATCGAGGGGCGCAGGACGGTGGCCTTCGGGAAGGCGGCCAGCAGCCCGGCCTCGCCGGCCGCCTTGCTGCGGGCGTAGCGGCTTTCGCTCGCCGCCTCGGCGCCGATCG
>SKWC01000250.1 GCA_007129145.1 Rubritepida sp. | reverse complement strand
GGACGCCCATCAGGGCGAGGTGCCCAGGGTCGAGGAATTCCGCGCGCTGCCCGGGCGCGGCGTGCGCGGCGTGGTGCAGGGCCGTGCGCTGCTGCTGGGCAGCCCGCGCCTGCTGGCCGAAAGCGAGGCCGAACAAGCCTTTACCGCGGAAGCCGCCGCGCATGAGGCCGAGGGCCGCACGCTGGCCTGGCTGATCGAGGATCGCCGGGTGCTGGCGCTGCTGGCCTTCGAGGACGCGCTGCGCCCGGGTGCGGCCGAGGCGGTGGCCCAGCTCAAGGCGATGGGGCTGCGGGTGGCCATGCTGTCCGGCGATTCGCCTGCTGCCGCGCGGGCCAGCGCCGCGCGGCTCGGCATCGAGGATGTGGCGGGCGGCCTGCTGCCCGAGGACAAGTCGGCGCGCATCGCCGCCTGGCGCGCGCAGGGGCTGAAGGTGGCCATGGTGGGCGATGGGGTGAATGACGCCCCCGCGCTGGCCCTGGCCGATCTGGGCATCGCCATGGGCCATGGCACGGATGCGGCGATGGCCGCCGCCGGGGTCACGCTGCTGCGCGGCGACCCCGCGCTGGTGCCCGCCGCGCTGACGGTGGCGCGCGCCACCCGCGTCAAGATCCGCCAGAACCTGTTCTGGGCCTTCATCTACAACACGGCCGGGTTGCCGCTGGCGGCCATGGGCCTGCTCTCGCCGGCGCTGGCGGGGGCGGCGATGGCCGCCTCTTCCGTGTCGGTGCTGGGCAACGCCCTGCGCCTCGCGCGGTGGCGGCCCGAGAACACTGCCTTGCCGGGACCGAAGCAAGCACAGGAGGAACGGATATGAACATCGGCGATGCGGCGACCGCGAGCGGCGTCAGCGCGAAGATGATCCGGCACTACGAGACGCTGGGGCTGATCCGGCCCCAGCGCCTGGCCAACAATTATCGCATCTACAACGAGAACGACGTGGCGGTGCTGCGCTTCATCCGCCACGCCCGCGAACTGGCCTTTCCGCTGGCCGAGGTGAAGCGCCTGCTGGCGCTGTGGCAGGACAGCGGGCGGCAGAGCGGCGAGGTCCAGCGCATCGCGCTCGGCCATGTCGAGGCGCTGGAGGCCAAGGCGCGCTCATTGCAGGCGGTCGCGGCCTCGCTGCGGCACCTCGCGCGGCATTGCCAGGGCGATTCCCGCCCCGACTGCCCCATCATCGAGCATCTGGAAAGCGGGCAGGCGGCCCCGGTCAGCGAAGCCCGAGCACGTCGGGCATCCCATAAAGACCTGGCGGGCGTCCCTTGAGCCAGATGGCCGCGCGCACCGCCCCCGTGGCATAGGCGCGCCGGTCGAAGCTGCGGTGGCTCAGCGTGATGTGCTCGCTGCCGGCGGCGAAGATCAGGCTGTGCTCGCCCACCACCTGGCCACCGCGCAGCGCGGCGAAGCCGATGCTGCCTGCGCCGCGCGCGCCGGTGTGGCCGTCGCGGCCGGATTCGACGCCAGCCGCCTCCAGCGTGGTCCCGCGGCCGCGCGCCACCGCGCGCCCGATGGCAATCGCCGTGCCCGAGGGCGCGTCCACCTTCTGGCGGTGGTGCATCTCCAGGATCTCGGCGTCGTATTGCGCCTCCGGCAGGGCGGCCGCCAGCTTCTCGGCCATGGCGATGACGAGGTTCACCCCGGTGGCGAAATTGGCCGCATAGACGATGGGCACGCGCCGCGCGGCCTCGGCCACCGCGGCCTCATCCTCGGCCGACAGGCCCGAGGTGCCCAGCACGAAGCCGCATCCCGCCTGCGCGGCCAGGGCGGCGTGGCCGGCGGCGGCATGGGCATGGGTGAAGTCGATAACCACCTCGCTGCCCTGGAACAGCGCATCCGCCGCCTCGCCCCGCCGGATGCCGCCCGACAGGGTGGCGCCGGCCGCCTCGATCTCCTCGACCAGCAGCCTGCCCATGCGGCCCGTAATGCCCGCCACGCCGATCCGCGCCGTCATGCCCCATCCTCCCTGGTGAACACCCGCGCCAGGATAGGCGCAGGCGGGATCGCCAGGAACCCGCCTCAGCGGCAGGAGCAGGAGGCGCCGCGCCCGCCGAAGTTGCGGTCCGCGAGGCGCATCGCATCCATCCGGGCGCGGAAGGTCTGGCCCATCTGGCAGACCCCCGACCCGCGCGCCGAGCGCATCTGCTGCAGGTTCCGGCTGTCCACCTCGATGCGGCCGCGCGCGCAATAGACGCTGTAGTTGGCATAGGCCGGGGCGACGCTGAGGCCGAGGAAGCCGGCCGCCAGGCCGGCCATGACGATGAAGCGCATCGGATTCTCCATGATGTGGAACGCGATGCTGCATTCCACATCTGGAAAGTTGAAGCCGCCCTTACTCGGCAGCCTGCTTCATCAGGCCCGGCAGCGGCAGGGCGCCCGCCGCCTTCCAGGCGGCCCAGGCCTTGTCGGCATCGGCCTCCGAGAGCGGCAGATGCGGCGGGCGGATCACGCGCCAGCCATCATCGCCGGTGCTGCGCGCGATGATCTCGCGCAGGCCCGGGATCAGCGCGACCGAGGTCGCGGCCTTGCGGGTGGCGGTCAGCATGGCCTGGGCGGCGTCGGCCTCGGGGCCGGTGCGCTTCGCATAGACGATGCCGCCCCAGTGGGAATTGCCGTTGGAGGCGGCGGTGATGCAGCCCGCCCCGCCCTCGGCCAGGATCTTCTGGAGGAATTCGTCGCTGCCCGAATAGACTTCGAAGCCGCGTGGCGCGAAGGCGTCGATCATCGCCTTCATGTTCGCGTAGTCGCCCGAGGAATCCTTCACGCCCTTGAACACGCCCGGATGCGCATCCAGCAGCCGGCCGATCACGCCCAGGCTGAAGGGCACCGCCGATTGCTGCGGGAAGTTGTAGAGATACAGCGCGATGCCGCCGCCCACGCGCTTCGCCACCTCGTCGAAGAAGGCGAAGATCCCGTCATCGGAGGGGTTCTTGTAGTAGAAGGGCGGCAGCAGCAGCACGCCGCGGCAGCCCTGCGCGCGGGCGTGTTGCGTCAGCTCCACCGTCTCGGTGATGGAGGAGACGCCGGTGCCGGGCATCATCACCGCCGCCGGCACGCCGCGCGCCACCAGCCCCTCCAGGATCGCCTTGCGCTCGCTCGCGGAGAAGCTGTTCGCCTCGCCGGTCGTGCCCAGCACGCCCAGGCCGTTGCAGCCATTGGCCAGCAGCCACTTCGCGTGGGCGGCCATGCGGTCGAGGGCGGGCGAGAAATCGGCGCGCATC
>SKWC01000189.1 GCA_007129145.1 Rubritepida sp. | reverse complement strand
TGGCCCAGCGTGTGGCCCGGCCGGGCGTGCAGGTGACCCATGCGGCGCACATCTCCCCGCCCGGGGCCGACCCGCGCGCAATGCCGGCGCGCGTGCTGGACCGCGCGCCCAATGGCAACGCCGTCTCGCTCGACGACCAGGCCATCCGCATCGCCGAGACCGACCAGGCGCATGCGCTCGCGATGAACCTGTACCGCAAATACGTGACGCTGTTCCGCACCGCCCTCGGCCGGCCCTGAGCCACCCGCACCGGAGTTCGCCCATGGACCTCGACCGCGCCCTCGCCATCTCCGCCGCCGGCATGGCCGCCCAGGCCACCCGACTGCGCGTGGTGGCCGAGAACATCGCCAACCGCGAAAGCACGGGCAATGCGCCCGGCGCCGATCCCTATCGGCGGCGCACCATCACCTTCGCCAACCGCCTCGACCGCGAATTGGGCGTGGAGACGGTGCGGGTGGCGCGGATGGGCCGCGACGCCTCGGCCTTCCCCGAGCGCTTCGAGCCCTCGCACCCCGCGGCCGATGCGCGCGGCTATGTGCGCCTGCCCAATGTGAACAGCCTGATCGAGAACATGGACATGCGCGAGGCCAACCGCAGCTATTCCGCGAACCTCGCCGTGCTCGACACCACGCGGCAGATGTTGATGCGCACCATCGAGGCGCTGCGCTGATGGCCCTGCCCCCGATCCCCGCCGCGGGCGTCGCCGCCGCCTACCGTGCCGCCCAGGGCCTTGCCGAGAACCTTGCGGCCCCCTCGCCGGAGGGCGGCTTCGGCGCAGCGCTGCAGCGCGCCGTGCAGGGCGCCATCGCTTCCGGCCAGGCGGCCGACACCACGGCGGCCGCGGCGCTGCGCGGCCAGGGCAGCGTCACCGAGGTGGTGCTGGCCGTCTCGCGCGCCGAACTCGCCCTGCAAACCGCCACCGCCGTACGCGACCGCGTGGTCACCGCCTACCAGGATGTGATGCGCATGCCGATTTGACGGCGCGGCCCCGCGACACCGGGGCAGCGCCGCTTCCCGCAAAAGGCGAGGGAGGTAAGGGGCGATGCTGGAGCAGGCCACCGTCATGGCCATGCGCGAGGCCATCTGGGTTGCGCTGCAACTCGCCGGGCCGCTGCTGCTGGCCGCACTCGGAATCGGGCTGACCGTCTCGCTCATCCAGGCGCTGACCCAGATCCAGGAAGCGACACTCGCGTTCCTGCCCAAGCTCGCGATCATGGTGATGTTGCTGGTCTTCCTGGGCCCATTCATGGCCGAGGTGCTGCGCGGCTTCGCGACCCAACTGTTCGACCATGTGGTGCAGATCGGCGGCGCGCCGTGATCGCGGCGGCCGACCAGGCCCTGTTGCAGGCCCTGCCCGCGCTTGCCTTCCATGCCGCGCTGGTGTTCTGCCGCCTCGCCGCGGCGGTGATGCTGCTGCCCGGCCTCGGCGAGAGCGAGATCCCCGTGCAGCTTCGCCTCGCGCTCGGCGTGATGCTGGCGCTGGCGCTGACCCCCGTGCTCGCGCCCGGCCTGCCGCCGCTGCCCGATCAGGCGGGGCCGCTGATCCGCCTCGTGGCCGAGGAGGTGGTGATCGGGCTGTGGATCGGCCTGCTGGCGCGCTTCGTGGCGCTGGCGCTGGCGCAGGCGGGGCAGGTCTTCGCGCTGATGGTCAACCTCGCCACGCCGCTGCAGGGCGACCAGTTCCTGGGCGGCACCGCCACCGCGCCCGCGCGCATGATGGCCCTCGCCACGGCCGCGCTGTTCCTCGCCACCGGCCTCTATGAGGTCCCGCTGCGGGCGCTGGTGGGCAGCTACGCCATCCTGCCCGCAGGCGAGGGCCTGCCGCTGGGCGATGCGGCCGAGATGCTGGCGCGCTTCGCCGCCGGGATGCTGCTGGTGGCCATGCAGCTCGCCGCGCCTTTCGTGCTGGCGGCGATCTTCTTCTACTCGGCCATGGGGCTGCTCTCGCGCGTGGCGCCGCAGCTGCAGATCTTCATCCTGGCCGCGCCGGCGCAGATCCTGGGCGGGCTGCTGCTGCTGATGCTGCTGCTGCCCGCGATCTTCTCCGCCTGGTGGCGCTCCACCATCGAGGCCCTGTCCCGCCTGCCCGGCGCAGGCTGAGCCATGGCACAGGAGGACGAGGGCGGCGGCGGCGAACGGACCGAGCCAGCCACCCCGAGGCGCATCGAGAAGGCCCGCCAGGAGGGCCAGGTCGCGCTGTCGAAGGAGGCGGTGGGCTTCGCGGCGCTGCTGGCTTCGGCGCTGGCCGCCATCATGCTGCTGCCGGTCCAGGTGCGGGAGCTGGCCGCGGCCATGCGGGGCTTGCTCGGCCGGGCGCATGAGCTGCAGGCGGAGCGGGCGGCGGCGGACTGGGCCGGGCTGTTCCTGGACCTGGCCTGGCCGGTCGCGGGGGCGGCCGGGCTTGCGGCCGTCGCGGTCACGCTGCTGCAGACGCGCGGCGCGATCAGCGCGAAGTCGCTCGTGCCCAAGCTGTCGAAGATCTCTCCCCTGACCGGGGCGAAGCGGCTGCTTGGCGTGGATGGGCTGCTCGAATTTCTGCGCACGCTCGCCAAGATGCTGATCGTGATGGCGGCGCTGTGGTTCGTCGCGCGCGACCTGCCCGATGTCGCCCCGCTGCTGGAGGCGCCGCCGGCCGAAGTCTTCGCCCGCGCCGGGGACGGCGTGCTGCGGCTGCTGCTGGCCACGCTTGTCGCCTTCGCCTTCCTCGCGGGGGTGGATGTGCTGATCACCCGCCACCGTCACCTGCAGAAGCTGCGCATGAGCCGGCAGGAGCTGAAGGAGGAGCAGAAGGAAAGCGAGGGCGACCCCGCCATCCGCGGCCGGCTGCGCCAACTGCGCGAGCAGCGCGGCAGGCAGCGCATGATGGCCGCAATTCCTCGCGCTGCGGTTGTTGTGACGAACCCGACACACTATGCGGTGGCGCTGGAATACAACCCGGGTCAATCTGCGGCACCGAAGCTGGTGGCGAAGGGGGTGGACGTGATGGCGGCACGCATCCGGGAGAAGGCGCGCGAGGCGGGGGTGCCCATCGTCTCCGACCCGCCGCTGGCGCGCGCGCTGCACCGCCTCGACCTCGACACCGAGATCCCGGCCGAGCATTGGGACGCGGTGGCGCGCATCATCGCCTTCGTCATGCGCGCGCGCGGCCCGCTGTGAGCGAGGCGCCTGACCGCGCCACGCTGCTGGGCGCGCTGCCGCAGCCCGCCGCCCTGCTGGACG
>SKWC01000263.1 GCA_007129145.1 Rubritepida sp. | reverse complement strand
GGGTGGTGCAGCAGCATGTCCTTCTGCCGGATCGCGGCGAACATGTCGCCGTCGAAATCCTGCACCCGCTCGGGCACCCGAGGGGTGAAGGAGGGCCACAACAGGTCACGGCGGTTGTCCAGCACCAGTTCCTTGAGATCGGCCATGCCGATCAGCCCGTCGATGTCGATCACCTCGTCGGCCGAGACGCCCAGTTCGCTCATCACCAGCGCCTTCAGCGCCGGCGGTGCATCGGCCGAGATCTTCAGTCGCACAACCTCGCCGCGGCGCCGCCGTTTCAGCGCCACCTCGAACTCGCGCACCAGATCCTCGGCTTCCTCCTCGACCTCGAGATCGCTGTCGCGGAGCACGCGAAAGGCGCAGTGCCCGCGCATCGCATAGCCGGGAAACAGCGCGTCGAGATGGGCAAGCAGCAGTTCCTCCAGCGGCAGGAAGCGCGCCTCGCGTCCATCGCCGCCATTGGCCTGCGGCAGCGCGGTGAACCGCTCGATCTGCTGCGGCACCGGCAGCAGCGCCGCCAGCGGCCGACCCGTCGCTTCCTCCTCGAGTTCCAGTGCGAGGCAGAAGCCGGTGTTCGGGATGAACGGAAACGGGTGCGCCGGGTCGATGGCAAGCGGCGAGAGCACCGGAAATACCATGGCGAGGAAATAGTCGCGCAGATGCGCGCGGTCCTCCGGGCCCAGCGCGTCACGGGCCATCAGGCGGATCCCCGCATCGGACATCTCGGCGCGCAGGCCCGTCCAGACCGCCTGCTGTTCGCCCATCAGCCGCCGCGCTTCCTCGTTGATCAGCACCAGCTGTTCGGCCGGGCTCAGGCCGTCTGCGGCGGGTGTGGTGTTGCCGGCCCGGCGCAGTTCGCGCAGGCCGGCGACGCGGACGGTGTAGAACTCGTCGAGGTTGGTGGCCGAGATCGACAGGAAGCGCAGGCGTTCGAGCAACGGAACGCGCGGGTTGGTCGCCTCCTCCAGCACGCGCCAGTTGAAGGCAAGCCAGGAAAGCTCGCGGTTGATGAAGCGGCCCGGCCCCCGCGGATCGAAACCCTCGAGGGTTTCGGGCGGCGCCGGGCCGGCACCCAGGAAATCGGCGGCGCTCATCGCATGGGGGGCGGATGTCGGCGTGACGTCCGCGAGACGCCGCCGTCGGCCGCGACTGCGGCCGTCATCGGTCGGGGAGGGGGCAGCGGTGCTCATGGCGCGATCATGGCGTCGGGTCGGGGTGACTGTCCAGCGCCGCCGTGCCCGCGCCGGAGGTGGCAGCCTCCTCCGCCAGCAACGCGGCGGCCAGCGTCCGGGTCACGGGGCGACCCTCGGCGAGGGCGCGGGCATCGAGCCGGGCCACCAGCCGGCGTGCGGCGGCCAGCGAGCGCTCCATCCGGGCCACCAGCCAGGGGATCAGCGCCGGCGGCACCGCAAGCTGGCAGTCGGCAAAGAGCTTGACCAGTACGGCAGACAGCAGCGCGTCGTCCGGTCGCTCCAGCGCCGCGGTGGGTGTGGCGGCCAGTCGGCTGGCAAGGTCGGGCAGCTGCACCTCCCAGCGCGCCGGCGGCTGATCGCCGGTCAGAAGCAGGCGCCCGCCACCGGCCAGCACGAGGTTGTGCAGGTGCAGCAGCGCCCGTTCTGCACCGTGATCGCCGGCGATCGCCCCGGCATCCTCTACCGCGACACGCCCGACGGCGGCCAGATCGGCCAGCGCCGTGCCCGCCGCGGCGAGGCCGGCAAGGTCTGCCCCCGCCAGGATGCGCGCCTCGGCTTCGGACGCCCACAGTGCGGCGAGATGCGTCTTGCCGCTGCCCGCCGGGCCGATCAGCGCAAGCTTGCCGCCCGGCCAGCTGCGCCAGTCGCCGACCGCCCGGAACGCCAGCGCGTTCGATGGCGCGACAAGGAAGTCCTCGCGCCGCAGGGATGGCACGGCCGCCAGATCGAAGGCGAGTTGCCCGGTCATTCCGCCGCGTCCTTCTCCTGCCGCTGCAGACCGCGATAGAGCGCGCTGGCCTGATACTGTTCGGTAAGAAAGCGCACGACCACCCCGATGGCCGCTGCCACCGGCACCGCGATCAGCATGCCGGTGAAGCCGAACAACGTGCCGAAGGCCGACAGCGCGAACAGCAGCCACACCGGATGCAGCCCGACCGACCGGCCCACCATCCTCGGCACCAGCACGTTGCCCTCCAGAAACTGGCCCAGCGCGAAGATCGCCACCACCGCCCCGATCAGCGCCGGCGCGCCCCAGAACTGATAGAGCGCGAGCCCGATCGACAGCGCGCCGCCGATGATCGCGCCGATGTAGGGGATGAACGAGATCAATCCGGTGACGACGCCGACCACGAGGCCGAAATCCAGCCCCACCAGCGCCAGCGCCGAGGCGTAATACACCGCGAGGATCAGACAGACGCTGAGCTGCCCGCGCACGAACCCGGCCACCGCGCGGTCGATGTCACGGGCGAGTTGCCGGATCACCGGCGCATGGTCGCGCGGCAACAGCGCGTCGACCCGGGCCACCAGCCGCGGCCAGTCCAGCAGCAGATAGAACGCCACCACCGGCGCCACCACCAGAAAGACGAACACGCCCAGCAACCCCCGCGCCGTGCCCAGCAGCCCCTCCAGCAGCTGTATCCCCCGCGACTGGATCGCCTCGCCCAGCCCCGCCAGCGTCTGTCGAAGTTCGCTCCGGGCATCGAGAACGTCGGGAAACCGCGCCTCCAGAAAGCGGTGCAGCTGCTGCAGCCCCTCCGGCGCAGCGTTGAACAACGCCATCGCCTGGCCCACCACCGCCGGGATCACCAGAAATCCCGCCCCCACCACCACGCCCGCCATCCCCAGCGTGATCAGCACCGTCGCCAGCGCCCGGTTCAGCCCCAGCCGCACCAGCCGTTCCGCCACCGGGTTGAGGAAATACGCCACCGCCGCGCCCACCAGAAACGGCAGGATCACGTCGCCCAGCACCCACAGCACGGCAAGGAACACCGCCCCGGCCACACCCCAGTACTTCAGCTGCGTGCCCGTCGGCAGCGCCATCAGACCCCTCCCGAAACGCCCCGCCGCCGGCGCCCTCCAAGCCATGCCGCCCCCACCCCCCGAACGCAATCCCCCTCACGCCGGCGGCACATACCCCTCCGGATCGGCCTGCCACTTGCGCCATTCGTCGCGGAACTCGCCCAAGTCGAGCGCCCGCACCGGCCAATGCGCCGGCCACCCCTCCCCGCCGGGCGCGACCCCCGGCAGGGTCACGCTGCCATC
>SKWC01000058.1 GCA_007129145.1 Rubritepida sp. | reverse complement strand
CGCCGCATCGGGCGAAGGCATGGCGCGTGATTTTGGCACGCGCCATCGTGCTTTGTGCTGTCGATGTTCCCCTTTGCGAAGCCCATGCCTTTCGACCTTACGCAAAATCTGACAAAAGCCATCGTCGGCTTCAAGCTGGTTGCGGACGGGTCGAACCAGGGCTTCACCGGCCTTCAGCGCGAGCCCTACCTCAACTCCATGAGCCGCGGCACGCCCTACATGACCCCGGCCGACATGACGTCGCTCGCGATCGACCGTGCGCGCCGTGGCTGGCCCCTCGCCCTGCACGCCAATGGCGACGCCGGCATCGACATGGTGCTCGACGCCTGCCAGGCGGTGCGCGACGCGGGCATCGACCTGCGGCGGCTACGCCCGCGGATCGAGCACTGCTCCATGCTGCACGATGAGCAGATCGCCCGGATGCGTGACCTCGGCGTGTCGGCGAGCTTCCTCATCGGCCATGTGCATTTCTGGGGCGTCTGGATGCGCGACCGGGTGTTCGGGCCGGACCGCGTGCAGCATCTCGGCCGCGCCCGCAGCGTCGAGACCGCGGGCGTGGGCTTCACGCTTCACTCCGACTTCAGCGTCACCGACCCCGTGCCGCTGCACATGATGGAGATGGCGGTGACCCGCCGGACCTGGCGTGAGCCCGACTTCGTGCTCAATCCCGCGGAGCGGATCCCGATCGAATCCGCGATCCGGGCGATGACCTCGGAGGCGGCGTGGCAATTGTCCTCCGAGCACGAGATCGGCAGCCTGGAAGCCGGCAAGCTGGCCGACTTCGTGATCCTCGATCAGGATCCGCGCCGGGTGGCACCTGACTCCATCAAGGACATCCGCGTGCTGGAAACCTGGATGGACGGGCGGCGGGTCTACGCGGCCTGAGCGGAAGGTCGGTCCTGTGCCCGGGCCCGAGACATCTCCGCGCCCGGGCGCGGCTTTCCTGGCGCATATCGAGCAGATCATGCTGCCCACGCCGCAACCCGGCGACCTGGTCGTCATGGCCGACCTGCCTGCTCACAAGCCCGGCGGGGTCCGCGCTGCCATAGAGCGGCTTGTCGGGGATCCGGAAGTCCTGCACGCACAGGGCGGAGATCGCCATGGGCGCGGCGCTGGCGGCGCTGACCGGGGAGGGGCTGCCCGCCTGGGCGGCGGCGGCGCCGCTCGGCGCGGTGGCACAGGGCATGGCCGAGGGGCAGACAAGGCAGGAGCGGTAAGAGCAACTCCAGGCGGCGCGCGCCTTTGCTGCCCGAAACCCCGGATCCCGGAGGGGCGGCGCCGGTGTTTGCAAACCCCATGCCCGGCTGGCAGCCTCACCCCGCATCACGGAGGAAACGCCGCCATGAAAATCGTGGATGTCCGCGCCTATCCCACCTCCTTCCCGCTGCCCCAGGGCGGACCCCGCCTGGGCATCGGGCAGGCGATCAAGCGCGATGCCGTGATGGTGAAGCTTGTCACCGAGGACGGCATCATCGGCTGGGGCGAGAGCCATCACGGGCGCGCGCACACCGCCATCGCCAAGCTCGTCGAGACGACGCTGCGTGGGCTGATACTCGGGATGGATGCCTTCGACACCACCGGCATCAATGCCCGCATCTACAAGTACCAGCTGGCCTCGCACGGCATGGGCGCGGCCTGCGCCATGGCGATGTCCGGCATCGACATGGCGCTGTGGGACGCCAAGGCCAAGGCGCTGAACCTGCCGCTCTACAAGCTGCTCGGGGGCGCAGCGCGGCCCGTGCCCGCCTATGCCGGCGGCGTCGCCCTCGGCTACCAGGAACCTGCGGCGCTGGTTGACGAGGCCACCCCTCACATCAAGGCCGGCTACCGCGCGGTCAAGCTTCGGGTGGGCGACACGGTGAAGGCCGATGTCGCGCGGATGGAAGCCGTGCGAGACGCCTTCGGGCATGATCTGACCATCCTGACCGATGCCAATATCGGGTATTCAATCGACCAGGTGCGGCAGGTGATGCCGGAGATGGACCGGCTTAACATCGGCTGGCTGGAGGAGCCCTTCCCGGCCCATGATCACCATCTCTATGCCCAGGCGCGCGGCTATGGCAGCACGCCGCTTGCCGCCGGCGAGAACCACTTCACCCGCTTCGAGTTCACCCGCGTGCTGGAGGATGGGGTCATCGCCCTGTGGCAGCCCGACCTCTCGAAATGCGGGGGGATCACCGAGGCGCTGCGGATTGCCGCCATGGCGAGCGCCTTCAAGATCCCGATCCACCCGCATTCCTCGATGACGGGGGTGAACCAGGCGGCCTCGATCCACTTCCTCGCCGCGATCGAAAATGGCGGCTATTTCGAGGCCGATATCTCACGCGCCAACAAGTTCCGCGACGAGCTCGGCAGCACGCCCTGGACCATCGGCGCGGACGGGCATGTGCGGCCGAACGACACGCCGGGCATCGGCGTCGAGGTGGATGAGGGCTTCCTGAAGGCCCATCCGCCCATCGAGGGTCCGGGCTATGTCTGAATGGCGAGGACGGCTTCCCGCGCAGGGATGATGCGCCCCAGGACGAAGCCTTCGGGCGGCCCCGTGCGATGGCCGACGGCACGGCCGAGGGGCAGGCAAAGCAGCAGCGCTAAGCTCTCCGCCTCGGGCAGCCAAGGTGCGGACCTTACCGCGGCAAGCTGACGACCTTCGAGGCGACAAGGTGGGGACCTTGGGCGCCTGAGCTCCTGGCCTTGTCGGGACAAGGTCTCGACCTTGCGCCCGCAAGCTGACGACCTTCGGGGCACAAGGTCCCGACCCTAGGCCGGCAAGCTCCCGACCTTGTCGGGCCCAGCTGGCCGACATTCACAGGAGAACATCATGGATCTGGTTCAGGAACCCCTGGCCGCGCTGGTCGCGGCCGGGGTGGTGGCGCTTGTTGCCTGGCTGCGCGGCTGGGCGCTCGATCTATGGCGCCGGCGCGTGCTGGAGAGCGCGCTGGGCCGTGCCGCGGGGCTGGCGCTCGCCGATCCCGAGGTGCGCCGTGGTGCCGAGCGGGCGCTGGAGCAGGCGATCGAGCGCGGCCAGGCCTATCTGCGCCGCACCGTGCCCGAGACGCTGCGCGCTCTCGGCATCGGCTCGGCGCTGGCGGAAATGCTGCGCGGCGAGATCGGGCGGCGGCTCGCGGCCATGCCGCCTGCCATCACCCCTGCGGACAACGGCATCCGCATCGCCCGCACGCCGGTGCTCTTCGAGGGCGAGGATTGATACGCGCCCTCGCCATCACCGCCGCGCTGCTGCTGGCCGCCT
>SKWC01000013.1 GCA_007129145.1 Rubritepida sp. | reverse complement strand
TGGCCTCGGCAAGGGCGTGGCCGTCAGCCTGTTCGACGGCATGGCCGACTGGATGAACGTGCCGCTGCTTTATTTCCAGGGCACCGGCAAGGTCCCGCCGCGCATCGGCCTGGCCCATCCCTCGCTGTGCCCCTATGGCGCCTTCGAGACCAAGGATGGCGCGCTGATCCTCATCTCCATCCAGAACGAGCGCGAATGGGCGCAATTCGCCGCGCATTTCCTGGATGACGCGGGTCTCGTGCAGCGCGATGGCTTCCGCACCAATGTGGAGCGCACGGCCCACCGCCCCATGGTGGACGGGCACATCGCCGCCGTCTTCGCCTCGCGCACGCGCGAGGAATGCGTGGCGAAGCTGACGGCGGCCAACACCGCCTATGGCTTCGTGAACGGCGTGGAGGACCTGGTCAGCCACCCCGCGCTGCGCCGCATCACCATCGGCACCGAGAAGGGCCCGGTCTCGCTGGCGGCACCCGCCATGCGCTTCAGCGACGGTCCGCGGGAATACGGCCCCGTCCCCGCGCTGGGCGAGCACACGGCGAAGATCCGCGCCGAATTCGCCGCCTGAGGGGCATCAGCCCCGCCAGAGGTCGAGGTCGCGCAGGATGGCGCGCCACATCTCGACCTCGCGCCGCATGAAGCTGCGGACCTCGGAGGGTGCCAGGTCCATCGGCCGCCCGCCCTCGCGCAGGATGCGTTCGCGCTGCTCCGGCCGGGCCGCGAAGCGGCGGCCCGCGTCGTTCAACTGCGCCACGATCAGCGGATGCGTGCCATGCGGCGCGATCAGTGCGGTCCAGGTGTGCAGCCGCACGCCCTGAAGCGCGGGCACGCCGGGCCAGGCATCGGCCGCCGCATCGGCGGTGATGCCCACGGCCTGCAGCCGCCCCGCCCGCACATGCCGCCCGGCCGATGCGGCGTTCTCGAACATCAGGTCGCAGCGCGCCGTGATCACGTCGGTCAGCGCCGCATGCGCGCCGCGGTAGGGCACGTGCAGCACCTCGATATCCAGCGCCCGGGCGAACAGCAGCACCGCGATATGCGACGGCGTCGCGATCCCGGGCGAGCACCCGTTCAGCCCGCCGCGAGTGCCGCGCGCCCGCAGCACCAGGTCATGCACCCGCGCATAGGCTGGGCCCTCCGGCGTCACCAGCAGCAGCGGCATCACCGCGGTCAGCAGCACCGGCGCGAAGGATGAGACGGGGTCGTAATTCGCCCCCATCATCTGCGGCAGCAGCGTCAGCGGCCCCGATGCGCCCATGGTGAGGGTGTAGCCATCCGGCGCCGAGCGATGCGCCAGGTCCACGCCCATCCGCCCCGAGACGCCGGCGCGGTTGTCCACCACGACGCTCACGCCGAAGATCTCAGCGAAATGCGCGCCCAGCCGCCGCGCCTCCTCATCCGCCGCATCGCCGGGCGGGAAGGGGACGATGATGCGGATGTCGCGGTTCGGCCAGTCGGAGACACCGGGCTGGGCGGCGGCTGGGACGGCAAGCAGCAGAAGCAGCATCAGCAGCATGGGCATGCTGCAAGGCTGGCACCATGCCCCGCTTCCCCGCAAGCGGGGCGGTTCACGGCCCGGGCGAAGGGCTCTATGCCGGGCTGGCATGAACATCCTCTCGATCCAGTCCTGGGTGGCCTATGGCCATGTCGGCAATGCCTCGGCGATCTTCCCGCTGCAGCGGCTGGGCGCCGAGGTCTGGGGCGTTCACACCGTGCAATTCTCCAACCACACCGGCTATGGCGCCTGGCGCGGCCAGGTGTTCGAGGCCGCGCTGGTGCGCGACTGCGTGCAGGGCATAGCCGAGCGCGGCGTGCTGCCGCGCTGCGACGCCGTGCTGTCGGGCTACATGGGCGATCCCGCGATCGGCGAGGCCATCCTGGACGCGGTCGGGCAGGTGAAGGCGGCCAACCCGGACGCACTCTATTGCTGCGACCCCGTGATCGGCGACATCGGCCGCGGCGTCTTCGTGCGCCCCGGCATCCCGGAGTTCATGCGCGACCGTGCGCTCAGGCTGGCCGACATCGCCACCCCCAACCGCTTCGAGCTGGAATGGCTGACCGGTCTTTCCGTGCGCGACCTGGATGGCGCCAAGGCGGCGATGGCGGCGCTGCAGGCCATGGGCCCGCGCTGCGTGCTGCTGACCAGCTGCGACGTCGGCGTGGCCGAGGGCGAGATCGCGATGCTGGCCGCCGAGGGCGGGCGGGTGTTCCGCGTGGCCACGCCGCTGCTTCCCGTGAATGTGAACGGCGCGGGGGACGCCATCGCCGCGCTGTTCCTGTTCCACCGCCGCCGCAGCGGCGACGCCGCCACGGCGCTGTCGGCCGCCGCATCCTCGGTGTTCGGCCTGCTGCGCCGCACCCTCGAGGCGGGCTCGCGCGAGATCCTGACGGTGGCCGCGCAGGAGGAGTTCGTGGCCCCCTCGCGCGTCTTCGCCGCCGAGGCTGTCTGAGGCCCGGCCGCGTGATTTCCGCTTGCCCCGTCGGGCCGGTTTGCGCAGGTTGGCGGAATATTCCGGTCCACGGTCACGGGAGGCGCAGATGAGCGGAACGACGACCGAAGCGGGTGACTTCACGACCCCCACATCGAACGGCATCACCGATCTCATCAACAACAGCTCCAACACGGGGCGCGAGGCCAGCCAGCAGATCGCCTCGCTGACGCTCGAACGCCTCGCGGAAGGGGCGCGCACGGCGGGGCGCAGCGGCACCGCCCGCGGTCTTGGCGTGGCGGGCGCGCTCGTCACGCCCGCGGTATGGGTGTTGCAGGGTGAGGCCCCGACTTCGTCCGAAGCCGCCTTCTGGGGCTTCACGACCGTGGTGGGCGCGGTGGGCGGCGCCATCGGCACCGGCGCGGCCGCGGTGACCGGGCTGGTCAAGGCGCATTTCGAGGATCGCGAGGACCAAGCCATCGCCGAGGCCGTGGCGAACGAACCCGCGCGCTTGCGTCCCTTCATCCGTTCGGTGCGGCACTACAGCGGCTGGTCGGGCCGGGGCATCGAGGCGATGACCATCGCGAGCCATGGCGGCGTGTGCTGGCGGGTGGGCCGTTCCATCTGGGTCTATCTCCGCGACGCGGAGGACCGGCTGATCTGCGACTATCGGCCCGCGCATTGCTACGAGGTCTATTGCCCCGTCCTGCCCCTGCGCATCACGGGCCAGCGCGCAGGCCGCACCCTGTTCCAATGGACCCGCCGCCGCGGCACGCTGACCGGCGGCTGAACGCAAGGCTCAGCGCAGCGCCCGCGCGGCCTC
>SKWC01000079.1 GCA_007129145.1 Rubritepida sp. | reverse complement strand
TGGACCGGCAGGGCACGCTGGAGGGGCTGCGCGGCGGGCTCGATGTGGTGGGGCTGCGGCAGCGGCTGGCGCTGTGCCAGTTCCGCCCGGCGCTGGGCATGAACCCGGCGCTGCCGGCGCGTCATGCCGCCAACCGGCTGCGTGTGGTGCGGCAGCTGCGCTACTCGGTGCATGGGGAACAGAGCCTCGACCTGGTGCTGTTCCTGAACGGCATCCCGGTGGCGACGGTCGAGCTGAAGTCGGACTACACCCAGCGCGTCGAGGATGCGGTGGCGCAGTACCGCTTCGACCGCCCGCCGCGGGCGCCGGGGAAGAACCAGCCCGAGCCGCTGCTGGGTTTCCCGGGCGGGGCGCTGGTGCATTTCGCGGTCAGCAACCGCGAAGTGCAGATGTGCACCAGGCTGGATGGCGCAGCGAGCCGCTTCCTGCCCTTCAACCGCGGCAACGGCTTCGCTGCCGGCAACCCGCCCAACCCGCATGGCACGCCCACCGCCTATCTGTGGGAGGAGGTGTGGCAGCGCGACAGCTGGCTCGACATCCTGGGGCGCTATCTGGTGCCGGTGAAGGACGACCGGAAGCGGCTGACCGGCTGGGTGTTCCCACGCTTCCACCAGCTGGACGCGACGCGCCGGCTGGTGGCGGAGGTGCTGCGCGAGGGGCCGGGCGGGAAATACCTGATCGAGCACTCGGCCGGGTCGGGCAAGACGAACTCGATCGCCTGGACGGCGCATTTCCTGGCGGATCTGCACGATGCGGCGGACCGGAAGCTGTTCGACACGGTGCTGGTGGTGTCGGACCGGACGGTGCTGGACAGGCAGCTGCGCGAGGCGATCGAGGGGTTCGAGCGCACCCAGGGCGTGGTGGCGACCATCACCGGCGAGGGGGCGAGCAAGAGCGCGGAGCTGGCGCAGGCGCTGGTGGCGGGCAAGAAGATCGTGGTCTGCACCATCCAGACCTTCCCGCACGCTTTGGCCGAGGTGCGCCGGCTGGCGGCGACCCAGGGCAAGCGCTTCGCGGTGATCGCGGATGAGGCGCATTCCTCGCAGACCGGCCAGGCGGCGGCGAAGCTGAAGGCGACCCTGACCGCGGAGGAGATCGCGGCGCTGGAGGATGGCGGGGAGGTGGATGTCGAGGACCTGCTGGCGGCCGAGATGCGCAGCCGCGCGGCGCAGGATGCGGGCATCAGCTACGTCGCCTTCACCGCGACGCCCAAGGCGAAGACGCTGGAACTGTTCGGCCGGCGCCCCGATCCGTCGCGGCCGGCGGGGCCGGGCAACCTGCCCGCCGCCTTCCACACCTATTCCATGCGCCAGGCGATCGAGGAGGGGTTCATCCTCGACGTGCTGCAGAACTACACCGCCTACAAGATGGCGTTCCGCCTCACCCATGCCGGGCGGGAGATGGACGAGACGGAGGTGGACGCCAGCGAGGCGAAGAAGGGGATCATGGGCTGGGTGCGGCTGCACCCCCACAACATCGCCGCGCGGGTGCAGATCGTGGTGGAGCACTTCCGGCAGAATGTGGCGCATCTGCTGGGCGGCCAGGCCAAGGCGATGGTGGTCACCGCGAGCCGCAAGGAGGCGGTGCGCTGGATGAAGGCCATGGAGGGCTACATCCGCCGCAGGGGCTATGCGATCGGGCTGCTGGTGGCGTTCTCGGGCGAGGTGACCGACCCGGAGACGGGCCCCGACCCCTTCACCGAGGCGAACATGAACCCTGGCCTGCGCGGGCGCGAATTGCGCGACGCCTTCGCCACGCCGGAATTCAGCATCCTTCTGGTGGCGAACAAATTCCAGACCGGCTTCGACCAGCCGCTGCTCTGCGCGATGTATGTGGACCGCAAGCTGGGCGGCATCCAGGCGGTGCAGACGCTGTCGCGGCTGAACCGGGCCTATCCAGGCAAGGACACCACCTATGTGGTGGATTTCGTGAATGAGGCTGAGACGATCCTGGAGGCGTTCCGGCAGTACCACACGACCGCGAGCCTCGCCGATGTGAGTGACCGCGATGTGGTGCTGAACCTGCGGAACAAGCTGGATGCGCTGGGCTACTACGACCGCTTCGAGGTGGAGCGGGTCGCGCGGGTGGCGGTGAACCCCAAGGCGACCCAGGGCGATCTGGATGCGGCGATCGGACCGGTGAGCAACCGCCTGCTGGTGGCCTACAAGCAGGCGCAGCAGCGGTTTCGCGCCGCCGCCGAGGGGTCGAAGGCGCAGCGCGCGGCGAAGGACGAGATGGACGCGCTGCGGCTCTTCAAGAGTGACCTCGGCAGCTATGTGCGGGTCTATGAGTTCCTGGGCCAGATGTTCGACTACCGGAACACGGAGTTCGAGAAGCTGTACCTGTTCGCGAAGATGCTGGTGCCGCTGCTGGATTACGGGCGGGAGCGGGAGGGGATCGACCTGTCCGCCCTGAAGCTGACCCATCATCGGATGCGCGACCTGGGCCAGCAGAAGCTGAACCTGGAGGGGAACACGCCAACGGCGCCGCTGACGCCTGTGACCGAGACGGGGTCCGGGCAGGTGCAGGACAAGCACAAGCAGCGGCTGCAGGAGATCATCGCGGCGCTGAACGACCTGTTCGAGGGCGACATCACCGACGGGGATGCGCTCGCTTATGTGGATGGAGTGATCAAGACGAAGTTGCTGGAATCGGAGCTGCTGCGCAGCCAGGCCTCGGCGAACACCCAGGAGCAGTTCGGCAACTCACCGCTTCTCCCGGAGCAACTGACGAGTGCGATCATGGACGCCATGGCCGCGCACCAGTCGATGAGCCGGCAGGCGCTGAATTCGGAGGCGATTCGGGCGCGCATGCTGGCCACGCTGCTCGGGCCGGGGGAGTTGTGGCAGGCGTTGCGGGCCGCGGCGCTGGGGCCGGGCGGGCATGGGCCTGCGGCGGGATAGCGATGCCTGGGAGCCCGACTCTCCCCACCAACCTGCTGACTTTCAACCCCGATTTGCATGTCAGCGCTGCGACGGAGGCGAGTGAACTTCCAACCCCGCCGAATCGGCGTCGCGCGGAAACCGGCCTTTGAGCTGGGTTTCTGACCTGTGGACTAAATCGGCCAAGTCCACAGCTTCGGAGAGAATGGGGCCGCGGAGAGCGATTTTCGGCCGATTTCGGCCAGGGCCACTCAACAGGTCGCGGCGCGAATCCCCGCCAAACCTGGGACACAGCGCGCGGCCGGCGTCGGCGGAGAGCGGGCTGCGTGGGGGCGGTGGTGAACCGGGTGGGATTCGAACCCACGGCCAT
>SKWC01000099.1 GCA_007129145.1 Rubritepida sp. | reverse complement strand
TGGTGCGCTTCCGCGCCGAGATCGCCGAGGCCTGGCCCCCCTTCGCGCGGCTGCTGCCGCTGCTGGGCGGCTGAGGCCGCCGGCCCGCCATGGCCGACCTTTCCCAGCTCGACCTCAACCTGCTGCGCGTCTTCGACGCGGTGGCGCGCGAGCGCCACGTCACCCGCGCGGCGCGGCGGCTGAACCTGTCGCAGCCGGCCGTCTCCAACGCGCTGGCGCGGCTGCGCGCGGCCCTGGGCGACGACTTGTTCCTGCGCCGCCCCGGCGGGGTGGAGCCCACCATCCTCGCGCAATCCCTGGCCGGGCCGGTGGCCGAGGCGCTGGACCGCCTCTCGGACGCGCTGGCCACCCGCACCCCCTTCGACCCCGCTACGGCGCGGCGCGAATTCCATGTCGCCTTCTCCGAATACGCCGAGGCCGTGCTGGCGCCGGCGGTGCTGGCGCGGATCGCGCGCGAGGCACCCGGCTGCCTGCTGGCCATCCGCCACGCCGACCGCACCAATGTCGAGGCGCTGCTCGACGGTGGCGCGGCCGTGCTGGCGGTGGCGGTGCTGGACGAGCCCCCCGCCCTCTACACCAGGCTGCGCATGCTGCCCGAGGCGTTCCTGACGCTGATGCGCCCGGACCACCCCCTGGCGTCTGGGGAATTCACCCTGGACGCCTTCCTGTCCGTGCCGCATCTGCTGCATTCGCCCAATGGCTCGCGCGATGGGGCGCTGGACCATGCGCTGGCCGGGCAGGGGATGGCGCGGCGGCTGGGGGGCGTGGTGGCGCATCTCTCGGCGGTGCCGGCGGTGCTGGCCGGCACCGACATGATCATCACCCTCTCGGCGCGGCTGGCGCGGAGCCTCGCGGCGGCGCATGGCCTGGTGCTGCGCGAACCACCCATCGAGGTGCGGCATACCCGCCTGTCGCTGGTGTTCCATCGCCGCTTCGAGGCCGATGCGGGCCATGCCTGGCTGCGCCGGCTGCTGCTGGCCGAAGCGCGGGAGGTCTGAGGCTGGGCCCGCCCCAGGGCGGCAGCCGGCCCAGCCGGTTCTCCACCACCACCACGACGGGGCGTGGCTGCGGCAGCAGCCGGCCGCCCGCGTCGGCGGCCAGCCGCGTCAGCGCCACCCGGTCGCGCGTGTTGCCGCCCACCACCTCCACCACGCCCGCGCCGGTCGCCACAACGATGTCGCAGTGCATGGGCCGGAACTGCCCGGGTTCCCAGGCGCGGTCGGCCCAGCGGGCCAGCGGCCGCGCCGAGCGGTCATGGCACACCAGATCCCCCGGGGCGGGCGAATATCCGCCCGGCTCATGCGGCAGGAAGGGCGCGGTGGCCGGATGCGCCGCTGCCACCCGGTCCAGATGGTCCAGGTAGAAGCTGTGCGCCGCGCTGGGGCGGAACTCCGCGCGGTCCACCCCGGCGGCGGCCATCAGCCAGGAGATGAAGGCGGCCGACCAGAAGGGCTCGGCCCAGAGCGGCGCGTCCTGCCCTGCCAGGATGGCGGCGTAGTGGCCGCGGTTGGGCGGGATCGCCACCCGCGCCTCGGGGACGGCGCGCCAATAGGCCAGCACGCGGGGAAAGCTTTCGGGGGCGGATTCGCGCGGCTGCGGGCGTGCGGCGCCGGGGCAGGAAGCGAGGGTCGGCCCCGGCAGGCCGCGCGTGGCGCAGCCCCATTCGCGCCATTCGTCCAGCGCCAGCCGCAGCAGCCGCTCATGCGCCGAGGGCGGGTAGGACAGCGGCGGCGCCACCGCGCAGCCGGCCAGCAGCAGGCCGGCCGGCAGCAGCCCCGCCCATCCCCTCACGTGCGCAACTGCGGGTTTTCGAAGCGGGGCTCGCGATAGGCGCGCAGCGCGCGGTCCAGCGCGGCCTCCAGCTCCTGCTTCTCCTCCTCGGCCAGGAAGCGGCCGATCTCGATCCGCCGCGCCCGGTGGGCCAGCAGCAGGCGGCGCCCGTCCCAATGCAGCCGCGCCCAGAAGGGGTCGAAGCTGGCGGCCTCCTGGCGCATCCCCTCGCGGCGGCGCACGGTCAGCCGCCCGTCCTCCAGGGTGATCCATTCGGCGCTGCGGGCCGCCCGGCGCCGGTAGACGGCGACCAGGGCCAGCACCAGCAGCGCCTCCGCGCCGGCGAAGATCAGCACCGGCCAGGCGCCCATCAGGGTGAACAGCACGCCAAGCCCGGCGAAGGCGCCGCACACCAGCCAGGCCAGGATGCGGAAGCCGCGCGGGCCGAGGCTGTCCAGCGGGGTGGAATACGCCTCGAACAGTGGTTGGGCCTTGACCATGCATCCATCAGATAGAATGACCTGCGGCGTGAAAACCCCCGGATCATCGCGTCCCAGGCCCGCCCATGGCACCGCCCGCGCACCGCGCCGCGCGCGGCTGATGGCGCGCCCCCAGGCCGAGGCCTTCCTGCGCGCGCTGGCAGCCGCCAACCCCGCCCCCGAGACGGAGCTGACCTACCACGACCCCTTCACCCTGCTGGTGGCGGTGGTGCTCTCGGCCCAGACCACCGATGCGATGGTGAACAAGGTCACCCCCGGCCTGTTCGCCGCCGCCCCCGGCCCGGCCGCGATGGCCGCCCTCGGCCCCGAGGGCATTGGCGCGCATATCCGCCGCATCGGGCTGTGGCAGGCCAAGGCACGCCATGTGGCGGCGCTTTCGGCCGCGCTGCTCGAGCAGCATGGCGGCCAGGTGCCCGCCGACCGTGCCGCGCTGGAGGCCCTGCCCGGGGTGGGGCGCAAGACCGCCAATGTCGTGCTGAACGTCGCCTTCGGCCAGGCGACCATGGCGGTGGACACGCACATCTTCCGCCTGGGCAACCGCACCGGCCTCGCACCCGGCAAGACCACCCGCGCGGTCGAGGAGGCGCTGGTGAAACGCTGCCCGCCCGAATTGCTGCGCGACGCGCATCACTGGCTGATCCTGCACGGGCGCTACATCTGCAAGGCGCGCGCGCCCGAATGCTGGCGCTGCCCCGCCGCGGCCTTCTGCAACTACCGCGACAAGGTGCCCGCCCCGGCTTGAGGCAGCCTCACACCCCCGCGAACAGCCGCTCGGCCAGGATCTCGGGCAGGCCCGCCGCGCGGATCGCCCGCGCCGCGGCCGCCACGTCATAGGCCACGCGCCGACGCACGAGACGCGGCGCATCCATGCCCGTGTCCAACAGGGCATAGGCCGCCTCGGGGTTGCCGTCGCGCGGCTGGCCCACCGCGCCCACCACCGCGAGCCAGCGGTGCCCCGCATCCAGCGCGGCCCCGGCCCGGGGCTCGG
>SKWC01000288.1 GCA_007129145.1 Rubritepida sp. | reverse complement strand
GATGCTCGAGACGCAGCACCGCTTCCTCGGCCGCAACCGGCCCGTCTAAGGGATGAACCGCGGCAGCGTCGGCTTCCTGATGAACAACTACAGCGAGGACGACCTGCCCGAACGCCTCGCCGCCGCGCAGGAAGCACATCTGCACCCGCTGCGCATGCGCGCCCACAGCGCCGCCGGCACCCATGCGGCCCTTGCCATCAACGAGGTCTCCCTGCTGCGCGAGACGCGCCAGGCCGCCAAGCTGCGGATCTTCGTGGATGGCAAGGAACGCCTGGCGGAGCTGATCTGCGACGGCATCCTGATCAGCACGCCCGCCGGCAGCACCGCCTACAACCTCTCGGCGCATGGCCCCATCGTGCCGCTCGACGCGCGGCTTCTGCCGCTGACACCCATCTCGGCCTTCCGGCCGCGACGCTGGCGCGGCGCCCTGCTGCCCTCCACCGCGCGGGTGGTGTTCGAGGTGATCGAGCCCGACAAGCGCCCCGTCTCGGCCACCGCGGACTACACCGAGGTTCGCGACGTGCGCCGCGTCGAGGTGCGCGAGGACCGCAGCATCACCATGACCATGCTGTTCGACCCGCAGCACAGCCTGTCCGAACGCATCATCGCCGAGCAGTTCACCACCTGATGCCCCACCGCGCCCCACCGCTTGAAGAAACCGCGCAACGGGGCGACATGCCGGCCGTGCACACGCGCGTCCGACGCCCGCAGTTCTTCTACACGACCACGCCCCTGCCCTGCCCCTATCTGCCCGGCAGGACGGAGCGCAAGATCGTGACCGAACTGACCGGCGGCGATTCCGAGGCGCTGCACGACAGGCTCTCGCGCGCGGGGTTCAGGCGCAGCCACAACATCGCCTATTCGCCGGTCTGCCCGGGCTGCAGCGCCTGCATCCCGATCCGCGTGCGGGCCGCCGAATTCGCGCCCAACCGCACCCAGCGCAAGCAATGGGCGCGCAACGCTGATCTCGACGTGCGCATCGTCCCCGCCCGCGCCACCGCCGAGCAATTCGCCCTGTTCCAATCCTACCAGCAGCAGCGCCACACCGGCGGCGACATGGCCGCCATGGGCTTCTACGACTACCGCGCCATGGTCGAGGACACGCCCATCACCACCGGCCTCGTGGAGTTCCGCGAGCGGACGGGCAGGCTGCTCGGCGCCTGCCTGACCGACTGGCTCAGCGACGGGCTGTCCGCCGTCTATTCCTTCTACGCCCCGGAGGAGGAGCGCCGCAGCCTCGGCGCCTTCGCGGTGATGTGGCTGCTGGCCGAGGCGCGGCGCACCGGATTGCCGCATGTCTACCTGGGCTATTGGGTCCCCGACAGCCGCAAGATGGCCTATAAATCGGCCTACCGCCCGGCCGAGGTCCTGCTGCGCGGCCAGTGGCAGCGGCTGGAGCAGCCGCCGCCCCAAGACGACCAGGGGGGGTGATCAGGCCGGCGTGCCGGCCTCGCCCAGATCCCACCACATGCCCGCGAAGGCGATCAGCCCCTCGCGCGCGGGGCCGGGCAGCAGGTGCTCGTCCGGGCCGTGCTGCTGGCAGCCGCCATAGCTGTGCGGCACCCAGACCAGCGGCACGCCCAGATGGTCCACGAACACATCGCCCGGCAGCCCGCCCGAGGAGTTGGGGATGATCTGCACCCGCTTGCCGAGGCTGGCCTCCATGCTGGCGGTGGCCCAGCGCACCCAGGGATGGTCGGGATCGGTGCGCGAGGCGCGCATGCCCACCCCCGCGTTCTCGATCTTCACCTGCTTGAAACCATGCGCGTCCAGGTGGCGGCGGATGGCGTCCTCGAAGGTGGCGGGGTCGGTGTCCACCGTGTAGCGGATGTGGCAGGCGGCGCGTGCGTCGGGGGCCACGGCGTTCACCGGATTCTCCGGCCGGCCGCTCAGCATCGCCAGCACGATCAGGCTGTTCCAGCCATAGATCTTCTCGGCCGCGGTCAGGCCGGGCTCGCCCCAGTCCGGATCGATGGTCGCGGCCTCGCCGCCGGCCTCCACCTCGCAGCCCTGCAGCACGCCGCGCACCGCCGCCGGCACGCCGTTGCGCGGCAACAGGTCGCGCACCAGGATCTTGCCGTGGCGGTCCACCATGCTGCCGATGGCGTGGGACAACACGATGGCCGGGTCGGTGGTCAGCCCGCCCCAATGGCCCGAATGCACCCCGCCCGCGCGCAGCTTCAGCACCAGGTCGAAGCGGTAGATGCCGCGCGTGCCGGTGGCGATGGTGGGCACGGCGGGCGCCACACGCGGCCCGTCCGAGGCGATCAGCACATCGGCGGCCAACTCATCCGCATGCGCAGCCACGAACTCGCGCAACCCGGCCGAGCCGCGCTCCTCTGCCATCTCCAGCACCAGCTTGATGTTGAAGCCGAGCCTGCCGCCGCGCGCCGCCAGCACCGCCTCAAGTGCCAGCAGGTTGATGACGTGCTGGCCCTTGTTGTCGGCGGTGCCGCGGCCGTACCAGCGGCCGTCGCGCTCGGTCAGGCGCCAGGGCACCAGCCCCTCGCTCCATTGGTCGTCAAGGCCGCGCACCGTGTCGCCATGCCCGTAGAGCAGCACGGTCGGCCGCGCCGGGTCCTCGATGCGCGCCGCGGTCAGGATCGGCCCGAAGCCCTCGCGCGGGTTGGGATGCTGCGTGACGGCGAAACCCATCCGCTCCAGCCAGGGGCGGATGCCCTCCTCCAGGTAGCGGCGCAGCTCGGCCTCGAAGCCGGGCTCCTGGGCGGTGGAGGGGATCTCCACCAGCGCGGCCAGGCGGGACTTCAGCGTGCCCTCGTCGAACAGCGCGGCGGCGCGCGCCAGGGCTTCGGTGCGGGGGGCCTCGGCGCGGGGGGCGGCTTGCGGTTGGTCCATGGATGGGCTCCTCCGATTGGTCAGGGCGGGGTGGCGGCCCGCCACTCCAGGAAGGCGTTGATGTCCGGGCGCAGTTCGAGGTCCAGCACCGGGCCCAGTATGTCCACCCCGGCGGGCGGCGCGCCGGGCGGCACCGGCCAGTCCAGCCGCAGCGCCACCGCATCCTCGGCCATGGCGAAACCGCCGTCCACCCGCAGCTCGAGCCCGGTCTCGGCCCGCAGGCTGCCCTCGGTCACGCGCGCCCGCCCCGCCTCCAGGGCGAGGGCAAGGCGCCCCTCCGACAGCGCGGTGGCGCCGCCGGCCAAGGCCCGGCGCAGCGCGCCCTCGGCCGCGTTCACATCCTCCCAGCCAAGCGCGGCGGCGGCCACCGGCGCATCCAGCCCGCGCAGCACGCCGTCGCGCAG
>SKWC01000114.1 GCA_007129145.1 Rubritepida sp. | reverse complement strand
GGACCCCTGCTGCGATCCCGACTTGCCGGCCCGGCGCCGCGTGCATCGCCGCCCGGGTGGCCCGGCCTTTCGGCCGGGTGTGTCACAGCTGTGCGGGACCGCCGCCCAGCCCCTGGTCCGGGCCACTGCGCGGCCAGTTTGAGGCGGGCCTCAGATGATGCCCTGCGCGCGGGCACGCTCCCAGACGCGGTTGGTGACGGCCGCGCCCTTCGCCACGATGGCCGCGGGATCCGCGCGCAGGAACCGCCCGTCGCGCAGCAGCACCTCACCATCGACCATGGCGAAATCGACATCCTGCCCGCCGCCGTTCCACACCAGTGTCTTGATCGGGTCATAAACCGGCTGCAGATGGGCGCTGTCCATGCGGATCGCGATCAGATCGGCCGTCGCTCCGGGCCGGATGCGCCCCAGGTCGCTGCGTTGCAGGGCGTCCGCGGCCTCGACCGTGGCCGCCGCCACCATCTCGTGGGCCGGGGCCGCCGCCACCTTGCCGGTGGCGTATTTGCCGTTGATCGCCGCCAGCCGCAGGTCCGCGACGATGTCGAGGGCATGGGCATCGCTGGCCACCGTGCAGCGCAGCCCGTGGTCGAGGAACCGCTGCCGCGACACCATCCGTGCGATGCGGGCATAGCTGAGCGGGCAATGCGCGACGACCACGCCCCGCGACGCCATCAGCGCCAGATCCGCGTCCGTGGCATCGGAGCAATGCGCCGCAATGAGCCCCCCCTGCAGCAGTCCGACCCGGTCGAGATAGTCCACCGGGCTCATCCCCAGCCGGGCGTGGATCTGCGCCACCTCGTCCCCGCTCTGGGCGAGGTGGATGGTCACCGGCGCGCCATGGTGGTCGCGGGCCCGGGCGATGCGGCGCAGCAGGTCCGGTGCGCAGGTGTCGGGGGCATGGGGGCCAAGGCCGATCCGTATCCGCCCCGTCGTGCCGCCGTCGAAGCGCGCGTGCCAGCGCAGGAAGGTTTCCAGCCCGGCATCGCTGTCGTCGTCCTGCGCGTCCAGCCGCCATTCCGCGCCCGGAGGTGACATCAGATAGGGATGGATCTGCGCCCTCAGCCCGATGTCGGCGGCGGCGAGGGCAAAGCCGTCGTGGTCGGCGCGCGGCATGTCGACGATCGTGGTGGAGCCCGCGCACAGCGCCTCCAGCTGGCCCAGGGCGGCGATGGCGCGGATGTCGTCCTCGTCGCAGAGCGCCGAGATGATCCGGCCCAACGGCATCATGACGTCGCTGATGATGCTGCCGCCGCCGCTGGTGTAGTCGCGATCCTCCAGGACGGCGCGGAACAGCGGCCCGCTGACGCAATGGGTATGGCTGTTGACGAAGCCGGGCATCAGCAGATGCGCCCCGAGCAACCGGGTGTCGTCCGGCGCGCCCTCGGCGCCCGCGGGCATCACATCGCGGATCCTGCCGTCGCGGACGACGACGGTGGCATCGGGCAGCAGCGTGCTGCGCCCGCCCTCCTCGGCCAGAACCCAGCGCGCGCGCAGTCCCAGTGTGTCGGACATCGTCGTTCCCTCCCCCTGTTTCGCCCCGCCATGCGGTGCGGACATCGGGCGTGCCCCACCCAGGCATGGCCAGGGGTTCTGCGCCGCGGTCCTGCGAACATATATGACAGGATTGCCGTCCCTGGAAAACAGGATTGCTGCCCCTGCATGGGCAGTACGCGGCGCCACCCTCGCCCATCGGGCTGCGCAGAGCCATGCAGGACAGGACCACATCGGCCGCCGTGGCTCGTTCCCTGCGGGCTGCGCGGTCCTGGCCGCGCCGTTGCTCATTGGCTGTGACAGTCTTGCAGGACAGAAAATCTGTCTGAAAAAATACACAAAGCTTGCATTCCGACAAACTCCGTTCACACTGATCGCGCAGACAGGTCGCGGGGCACGGGATGGCGAAACGGGGCTCGACAGGCGGGACCGACGGCTCGAAGGCGCAGCTCGTGCACCTGATGCTGCGCGCCGAGATCTTCGACGGTACCCATGGGGCGGGCCGGGCACTGCCCTCCGAGGCGCATCTGGCAGAGCGGTTCGGCGTCGCCCGCACCACGGTGCGCCGGGCGGTCGACCTGCTGGTCGCCGACGGGCTGGCGGAGCGGCGCGCCCGCGTCGGCACCCTCGTGCTTCACCCCGACACCTCCGGCGGGCGCGTGCAGGTCGATTTCTCCGCCCTGATGCCGGGCCTGCATCGCATGGGCACCGAAACGACCGTGCGCCTGTTGCAGTTCGACTATGTCCCCGTGCCCGAGCCCGTCGCGCGGATGCTGCGCATGGACCCCGGCGGACGGGTCCAGCGGGCGGTGCGCGTACGCTCGGCCCACGGCGTGCCGTTCTCGTATCTCGTGACCCATGTCCCCGACGACATCGGCCTCGGCTACAGCGAGAAGGAGCTGGCCACCGTGCCACTGTTCCGGCTGCTGGAGCGTACCGGGCACCGGCTGGACCATGCCTCCCAGACGATGACGGCCACGCTGGCCGGCCCGGAGGAGGTGGCGGCGCTGCAGGTGGGCTGGGGCGCGCCGCTGCTGAAGGTGACGCGCGTGCTGTTCGAGAGCGGTGGCCGCGGTGTGGAGCATCTGACGGCCCTGTACCGCCCGGACCTCTTCAGCCTGACGATGCGGCTCGACCACCATGCCGGCGCCGGCGACGAAGGCCACTGGGCCCCGGCCCTGCCGACCGCCGCCGCGTGAGCCATGGCGCACCCGAAGCGATCCATCCACCAAGGGAGACCAAGCAGATGACCCGAAACGCCAGACCAACCGCCCGCGGCGCGGCCGCGACACTCGCGCTTGCCGGCGCCCTGTGGGCCGGCCCCGCCACCGCCGAGGAGGTGATCATCGCCACCGGTGGGGGCCTGTTCGAACGCGGCCTGAGCGACAACATCGCCGCCGCCTTCACCCACGAGACCGGCATCCCCGTCGTCTTCGTGGCCGCCAGCCCGGGCGAGCGGGCCGCCCGCGTCGCCGCCATGAGCGAGGCGCGCCGCTTCGAATGGGACATCGTGCTGTCCTCCGAAACCCATGCCCGCCAGCTGTCCGAGCATCTGCTGGCCGACCCCTGCGACCTTGCCGACATCCACGACGTGGTGATCGAGGGCGGCTGCCGCGAGTTCGGCGCCCTTGGCGTGATCGGTGGCCTGCCCATGGTGCAGCGCGCCGACATGTTCGACGGCGTTGCGATGGAAAGCTGGGCCGACTTCTTCGATGTGGCGCGTTTCCCGGGGCCACGCTCGCTGCCCAACTACGGCAACCCCATGGTGGT
>SKWC01000030.1 GCA_007129145.1 Rubritepida sp. | reverse complement strand
TGCGCCCGGCCTGGGCGAGGGCGGCGCCGGCCGGCAGGGCCAGCGCGAGGATGAAGCCGGTCAGGGCCAGGGCGCGATGCGGGATCATGGTTGGTGCGCAGTCCTCGGCAGGGGCGGGGGAGGCAGGAATACCGGCACAGCAGGCCGCCGCGCGCAACCTGCGGCCCGGGCCTCAGCGGAAGGGCCAGGGCAGGTCGTAGCTGGCCTGCAGCAGCCCGCCCGGAAAGACGAGGTTCAGCGAGGAGGCCAGCACCAGGATGAAGGAACAGGCCGAAGCCGTGAGCAGAAGTGTCAGCCACCAGGGCGTGCGCGCCACCACCGTCAGGAAGGCCAGGAAGAACAGCACCAGCGCGGCGAAGAAGCCGACCAGCCCCGTGAGCGCGATGAAGCCCAGGAACCAGGCCACGAAGGGCCAGGGGCCCCAATCCACCGTGCGTGCCTCGGTGTCGAAATTCGTCGTGCCCGACCGACGCGGCCCCGCAAGCTGGAAGCCCAGCACCAGCAGCGCCGCGACCCCGCCGACCACGCCGACCGTGACCGGCATCAGCATGGCCAGGAAGGAGTTCTTCAGCCCCTCGGCGATGGCGAAGCCGAAGGCGGCCAGCACCAGCAGGGTGAACAGCGCCTGCGGCCAGAGGGAATCCGCGCGGGTCGCCTCGCCCGCCCCGCCCTCGGTGTTCACCACCGCCGAGCCCGGCTTGCGCCGCACCCCGAACCAGACGGACAGCAGCGTGATGGCCAGGATGATCAGCACGAGCGGGCGCGTCAGGAAGGACCAGCCGGCGAATTGCACCGCCTGGTAGAGGTAGCGCTCGGCCAGCAGCGCGAGGACGAAGCCGATCAGGAAGGCCGGGCGCGACCAGCCGAAGCGGCGCATGAACAGCCCGAGCATGCCCACCGCCACCAGCGCCAGCAGGTCGTAGTAGCTGCGCGTCGCCTGGAAGGCGGCGAAGCAGACCACCATGATCATGAAGGGCGCGATCAGCGCGTAGCGCAGCGTGGTCAGCCGCGCGATGCCCGGTGCGAGCACGATGCACAGCGCCGTGCCGATGACATTCGCCAGCGCGAGCGACCAGACGATGGTGTAGGTGACGTCGAGGTGGCGGTCCGCCATGGCCGGGCCGGGCTGCAGCCCCAGCAGGATCATCCCCGCGAGGAAGATCGCCATCGCCCCCGAACCGGGAATGCCGAACAGCAGGGTGGGCAGCAGCGCGCCGCCCTCCTTCGCGTTGTTGGCGCTCTCGGGCGCGATCACGCCGCGGATCTCGCCATGGCCGAAGCGCGAGCGGTCCTTGGTGGTCTGCACCGCATGGCCATAGGCGATCCAGTCCACCACCGACCCGCCGAGGCCCGGGATGGCGCCGATGATGGCGCCCAGCCCCGAGCAGCGCAGCGCCAGCCACTTGTTGCGCCAGGTGTCGGCCACGCCGCGCAGCCAGCCCCGGCCCAGCGTGGCGCGCTGCGCGATGGCGTCCCCGCCGCGCAGCAGGTCGAAGATCTCGGGCAGGGCGAAGATGCCCAGCGCCACGATCACCAGCGGCAGCCCGTCCGAGAGGTAGAGGCTGTCGAAATCCATCCGGTACTCGCCGGTGGCCGGCGCGGCGCCGACCAGCCCGAAAGCGAGGCCCAATGAGGCCGCGGCGATCCCCTTGGCGAGGTTCGCGCCAGAGAGGACGCCCACCATGGACAGGCCGAACAGCGTCAGCATGAACAGCTCGGCCGCGCCGAAGGAAAGGATGATGGGCCGCGCGATCAGCACGAAACCGGTCAGGATGAGCGCGCCGAACAGCCCGCCGATCAGCGATGCGAAGAAGGCGGCCGACAGGGCGCGCGCCGCCTCGCCCTGGCGGGCCAGGGGGAAGCCGTCCAGCACCGTCGCCTGCGATGACGAGGAGCCGGGGATGCCCATCAGCACCGAGGTGAAGGTGTCCGAAGTGGGGATGATGGCCACCAGCCCGATCAGCATGGCCAGCGCCGAGGTCGGCTCCATGCCGTAGAGGAAGGGCAGCAGCAGCGAGAGGCCCGCGATGCCGCCGAGCCCCGGCAGCACGCCGACCACGAGGCCGAGCCCCACGCCCAGCATCAGGAAGGAGAGGTGCCTGACCGTCAGCAGGTCCAGCAGGGTGCTCAGCAGCAGGTCGAGCATCGGTCAAGCGCCTTGCACGAAAGGGTGCGGGGGCGCCGCGCGGGGCGGCGCCCGCCGCTGTCAGAAGCGGACGTTGTGGTTCTGGGTCAGGAATTCCTGGATGAACCGGCGCGCATCGTCCGAGATGGTGGTGGCCAGGCGATACAGCGTGTCCGCCGCGTCGCCCACCGCCTGCTCATAGACGCCCAGCACCTCGCCGCCGGTCGAGACCAGCTCGGGGTCGGCAACCATGCGCTGGAAGGCCTCGCGGTAGGCGGCAATGATCGGCGCGGGCGTGTCGCGCTTCAGCACCGCCGGCTTCTGCGCCGCGAAGGCCGCGACCGAGCAGGCGCGGTAGGCTTCGTAGATCACGCCATCCGGGGCGCGGCCATGCACGCGCTCATAGACTTCCTCGAAGGTCGGGATCTCGGGGAAGGAGGGATCGCGCACGATCCGCCCATCCGCACCGACCACGCCATAGGAGAACAGCGGCACGGCATTGCCCTCGCGCACCATCGGCATGACCTGCGTCAGGAAGGCCGGCGTGGTCTGGTGGTCCACCGAGGCATCGCCGCGCTCGAGCGCGAGGCGCGCCTCGCCACGGCCACGCATGCCCCAGACGTAGCGCACGTTCATGCCCAGCATATGCAGCGCCAGCACCGGCACGACATCCAGGCCGGTGACCGTCTGGCCGGGGAAGATCAACTCCTGCCCGCGCAGCTGCGCGATCTGGTCGGTGGCGGAGATGCCGGTGCGGCTGTGCGCGTAGAACACGCCGCCGAAGGGCGAGATCAGCACCGGCACCCAGTCGCGGAAGTCAAAGCGCACCCGGCGGTCGCCCAGCAGGAAGGGCAGCTGGGTGGAGGCGGAGGCGCCGAACAGCGTCATGCCGTCGGGGCGCACGCGCTGGGCGAATTCATTGGCGCCCGTGATGGAGCCGCCGCCGGGCACGTTGCGCACGAAGACGGTCGGGTTGCCGGGCAGGTGGCGGGCGATGAAGGGCGTGATGAAGCGCGCCCAGATGTCGCTGCCGCCGGCCTCGGCGAAGGGGATCATGAATTCGATGTTGCGACCGGCGAAGGTCACCGGCTGCGCCCGGGCGCCGCTGCCGGCGGTGCCGGCGGCCAGCGCCGCGGC
>SKWC01000339.1 GCA_007129145.1 Rubritepida sp. | reverse complement strand
GGCTTTTCCAACTGGCCGATGGCGACGGCGCGGAAGGTGACGATCTCGACCGGCTCGGCCGGGTCGCTGTGCGAGAAGCGCGCCTGGTGGGCGGCGTGGAAATCCGCGATCAGCGGCTCGATGGAAGGGGCCGCGGGCCAGGGCACCAGCAGCTCGAAGGCCTGGCCGCGGTAGCGCAGGTCGGCGGCGATCTCCACCGCGCGGTCCTGCACCGGCACGCCATCCGCATCCAGCCGTGCCCAGGCCTCGGCGCGCAGGGCGTCCAGCGTCTCCTCGATGGCGGGCACGGATTCCTGCGAGGCCGGCAGCAGCCGCGAGCGCGCGATGGCCTGCGCGAGGTCGCTGAACAGGATGCCATAGGCCGACAGCGTGCCCGGCTCGCGCGGGAAGACGACCTCCGTGATGCCCAGCTCCTCGGCCACGTCGGTGGCGTGCAGCCCGCCCGCGCCGCCGAAGGAGAGCAGCGCGAAGTCGCGCGGGTCCAGCCCCTTCTCGAACAGCGACAGCCGCACCGCGGCGGCGAGCTGGGCGTTGGTGACGCGCAGCACGCCCTCGGCCGCGGCCTCCGCCGAGAGGCCGAGCGGCGCGCCGATGCGGGTCGCCATCGCTTCTCGCGCCGCAGCCACGTCGAGCGCCATGGCCCCGCCCAGGAAGAAATCGGGATCGAGCCGGCCCAGCACGGCATGGGCGTCGGTGACGGTGGGCTCGGTCCCGCCGCCGCCGTAGCAGACCGGCCCGGGTCGCGCCCCGGCGCTGCGCGGACCCACGCTGAGCCGCCCCGTCGCGTCCACCATGGCGATCGAGCCGCCGCCCGCGCCGATGGTGCGCATCTCGACCATCGGCAGGCGCACCGGCAGCCCGTCCACCGCGCCCTGGGTGACGATGTTGGTGCGGTGGTCCTGCACCACGCTCACGTCGAAGCTGGTGCCGCCCATGTCCACCGCGACCAGGTTCGGCCGGTCCAGCCGCTGCGACAGCCGTGCCGCGGCCAGCGCCCCGCCCGAGGGGCCGGACAGCAGCAGCCGCGCCGGCTGCTCGGCCGCGGTGGCCAGGCTGCACATGCCGCCATTGGACTGCACCAGGAAGATGCGCGGCGCGAAGCCGTCCTCGCCCAGCCGTGCCTCCAGCCGCTTGAGGTAGCGCTGCACCACGGGCAGCAGCAGCGCGTTCAGCACGGTGGTGGACAGGCGCTCATACTCGCGGATCTCGGGGCTGACCTCGCTGGAGATGCAGACGGGCAGGCCGGGCAGCGCCGCCGCGATCGCGTCGCGCAGCGCGATCTCATGGGCGGGGTTGGCGTAGGCGTGCAGCAGGCCGATGGCCACGGCCTCCGGCGCGGCGGCGCGAAGCTGAGCGACCAGCGCCTCGACGCCGCTGAGCGGTGCCTCGACGCTGCCATCGGCGCGGATGCGCTCGGCCACGCCCAGCCGCGCATCGCGCGGGACCAGGCAGGGGGCGGGGTCCGGCGCCAGGCTGTAGAGGTCGCGCCGCGTGTGGCGCGTGATCTCGAGAACGTCCTCGAAGCCCGCGGTGGTCAGCAGCACGCCGCGCCCCAGTTGGCGCTGCAGCACGGCGTTGGTGGCGATGGTGGTGCCGTGCAGCAGCAGCCCAACCTCGGACAGCGCGAAGCCGAAGCGCTGCGCGGCCTCGCGAATGCCGCGCAACAGGCCTTCGGAGGGGTCGGCGGGCGTGGTGGGGGTCTTCCAGGCCAGCACACGGCCATGGCGCGCGTCCAGGATCTGCAGGTCCGTGAAGGTGCCGCCGATGTCGGCGGCGATGCGGACCGGTCGATTGTCAGACATGGCGGCGCGCGGATTTTGTCATTCGGCCCCCATCAAGCCGTCCCGGCTGCGCCCCGGCAAGCCCGCCCGACGCCAATTTGTCGAAATGATGCCCTGGAAACGCCGTCTTTCCAAGCATATTTCCTCATTCTCAGGGTTGGGTTTCCGGCCGGCTGCGCGCCACCCATATCCCCTATGCGCCGCGGCCCGCCGCCCTCCCCCCAGGATTTCCATGGACAGCATCCCGCACCCGCATCCCGACGCACATCTCCAGCAGCAGACGCTCGAGCTGACGATCCTGATGCCCTGCCTGAACGAGGCCGAAACACTGGCCGCCTGCATCAGGGAGGCGCAGGACTACCTCGCGCGCAGCGGCGTCGCCGGCGAGGTGGTGGTGGCCGACAACGGCAGCACCGACGGCTCCCAGGCCATCGCGGAGAGCCTGGGCGCGCGCGTCGTGCCCATCCCCGAGCGCGGCTATGGTGCGGCGCTGCGCGGCGGCATCGCGGCGGCGCGCGGCCGCTTCGTGATCATGGGCGACAGCGACAATTCCTACGACTTCGCCAACCTCGACGCCTTCGTGGAGGCGCTGCGCGGCGGCGCCGACCTCGTGATGGGCAACCGCTTCCAGGGCGGCATCGAGAAGGGCGCGATGCCCGTGCTGCACCGCTACCTGGGCAACCCGGTGCTCAGCTTCCTGGGGCGGCTGTTCTTCCGCGTCCCCACCGGTGATTTCCACTGCGGCCTGCGCGGCTTCTCGCGGCAGCGGATCCTCGACCTGAAGCTCGCCACGCCGGGGATGGAGTTCGCCTCCGAGATGGTGGTGCGCGCCGCGCTGGAGGGCTACCGCATCACCGAGGTGCCCACCCGGCTGCGCCCCGATGGCCGGTCCCGCCCGCCGCATCTGCGCACCTGGCGCGACGGCTGGCGGCACCTGCGCTTCCTGCTGTTCCATTCGCCGCGCTGGCTGTTCCTCTATCCTGGCCTCGTGCTGGCCGGCGCGGGGGCGCTGCTGTCGGGGTTGCTGTTCCCGGGGCCGCTGCAGTTGGCCGGCGTCACCCTCGATTTGCACAGCCTGATCGCGGGCTGCCTCGCGGTTCTGGTGGGGCTGCAGGCGGTGTGCTTCGCCGTGATCTCCAAGCAGATCGGCGTGCGGCGCGGCTACCTGCCGCCGCCCCGGCGCGCGCTCGACCGCTGGCTGCTGGGGGTGAACCTGGAGGCGGGGCTGGTGGTGGCCGCGCTGCTGATCCTGGCCGGCGGCGCGGGGATGCTGGCCAAGCTGGCCGGCTGGGCCGGGGGCGGGTTCGGCGACATCGATGACCCGGCCTCGCTGCGCGTCTTCCTGGTCTCGGCCACCGGGCTGGTGGCGGGCATCCAGCTCGCCTTCACCGCTTTCCTGGCCAGCATCATGCAGGCGGCGCTGCCGCCGGGGCCGCCAACGGGGCGCTGAGCCCCCTACCCGATCCGCGCCGCGGCGCCGGGCGCG
>SKWC01000431.1 GCA_007129145.1 Rubritepida sp. | reverse complement strand
GCGGGCGGCGCGGCGCGCAGACTGTCGCCGTCGCGTGTCAGCGCCACCTGGTCGTCGGTGACCAGCACCGCGCCGCGCCCGATCAGGCGCAGCGCCAGATCCGATTTGCCGCCGCCCGGGGGGGCCAGCAGAAGCAGGCCGGCATCCGCCAGGGCCACGCAGCTACCGTGCAGGAGCATTCCGGCTGCCGTCGCCATTGCAAGGTCGAGTTTATGGCAGGATTGGGGCTGGGCGGGAAGCGCCCCATGAACAAGCCTTCATGTTTGATGCCGTTTCATCGGGCCGGGTAGCTGCGCGGGAAGGTGATCTGCTCGGGCGGGCCGGGCGGGCGCGGCGGGCCGGAGCGCCCGCAGGCCACCAGCAGGGGGGCTACCATCGCCAGCACCAGCATGCCCAGGATCATTCGCCGCATCGGATCCGCTCCCGCCATTCGCGCGCCATGGCGCGCACATTCTCCGGCGCCGTGCCGCCATGGCTGCGGCGCGAGGCGACCGAGGCCGAGGCGGTCAGCACCCCGAAGATGCCCTCATGGATGCGCGGCTCGACCGCCTGCATCTCCGCGAGGCTGAGCCCGGCAAGATCGAGCCCCAGCGCCTCGGCGCGCGCGACCAGCCGGCCCGTGACGTGATGCGCGTCGCGGAAGGGCATCCGCAATTCCCGCACCAGCCAGTCCGCGAGGTCGGTCGCGGTGGAGAAGCCCGCCCCGGCGGCGGCGGCCATCCGTTCGGCGTTCGGGCGCAGGTCGCGCAGCATGGCGGCCGAGGCGGCGAGGCACAGCGTCAGCGTCTCGGCGGCGTCGAACACGCCCTCCTTGTCCTCCTGCAGGTCCTTCGCATAGGTCATCGCGAGGCCCTTCACCACGGTCAGCAGCCCCACCAGCGCGCCGGTGACGCGCCCGGTCTTGCCGCGCACGAGTTCCGCCGCGTCGGGGTTGCGCTTCTGCGGCATGATGGAGCTGCCGGTGGTCAGGTTGTCCGGCAGGCTGACGAAGCCGAAGGCCGGGTTCGTCCAGATCACGATCTCCTCGGCGAGGCGCGAGAGGTGGGTGGCGCAGATCGCGCAGGCGGCCAGGAACTCCAGCGCGAAGTCGCGCGAGCCCACGGCGTCGAGGCTGTTGCGCGCCGGCTGGTCGAAGCCGAGTGCGGCGGCCGTCATCTGCCGGTCGATCGGGAAGCCGGTGCCGCACATCGCCGCCGCCCCCAGCGGGCATTCATTGAGGCGCGCGCGCGCGTCCAGCATCCGCCCGCGGTCGCGCCACAGCATCTCGGCATAGGCCAGCAGGTGGTGGCCGAAGGTGGTGGGCTGGGCCGGCTGGAGGTGGGTGTAGCCGGGCATGATGGTGTCTGCATGCTCCTCGGCGCGGCGCGCCAGGATGCGGATCACCTCCAGCTGCTGCGCCGCCAGCCCGTCCATCGCGTCGCGCACCCACAGGCGGAAGTCGGTCGCCACTTGGTCGTTCCGCGAGCGCGCGGTGTGCAGCCGCTTGCCGGCCTCGCCGATGCGCTCGGTCAGGCGGGCCTCGATGTTCATGTGGACATCCTCGAGCGCCTCGGACCATTCGAAGGCGCCCGCCTCGATCTGGGCGGCGATGGCGTCGAGGCCCTGGCGGATCGCGGCCTCGTCCTCGGCCGAGATGATCCCTACATGGGACAACATGGCGGCATGGGCGAGGCTTCCGCGAATGTCCTGCCGCCACATCTTCGCGTCGAAGGCCACCGAGGCGTTGATGGCCTGCATGATGGCCGAGGGACCCTCGGCGAAGCGCCCACCCCATTGCTGGTTGGCGCCGGTCTGCTGGGGGTTGGAGACGGGTTTGGACAAGGGAGTGCCGCTTTCGTGATGATGTCGCGCCGCCAGCTGGGCTTGGTTCTTGTTGCCCCCGTGCTTGCCCCCGCGCAAGCCGGGGCCACCGGCATCGACAGACTGCGCGAGGAGACGCGCCCCGTGCCGGCGCTGAGCTTCACCGATGCCGCGGGCGCGGCGCATGACTTCTCGCGCTTCGCCGGACGCGGGCTGGTGGTGAACCTCTGGGCCACCTGGTGCCCGCCCTGCGTGGCCGAGATGCCCGCGCTGGACCGGCTGGCCGCGATGGTGGCCGATGAGGGGATCGAGGTGCTGGCGCTGTCCTCCGACCGGGGCGGCACGCCGGTGGTGGAGGCCTTCTACCAGCGGCTTGGCCTGCGCAACCTCAGCATCTGGCTCGACCCGCGCGCGGCGGCGGCGCGGGCGCTGGGCGCGCGGGGGTTGCCCACCACCGTGCTGATCGACCGCTCGGGCCAGGAGCGCGGCCGGCTCGTGGGCGAGGCCGAGTGGGACGCACCGCCGCTGGTGGCCGCGGTGCGCCGGCTGGCGGGGGCGGGCGGGGCCTAGGCTCAGCCCGGCAGCACCGCCTCGATGTCGGCGGCGATCGCCTCGGGCGCGGTGCTGGGGCCGTAGCGCTTCACCACCCGCCCCGCCGGGTCCAGCAGGAACTTTGTGAAGTTCCACTTGATGCCCTGCGAGCCCAGGATCCCCGGCGCCTCGCGCTTGAGGCGCGCGAACAGCGGGTGGGCGCCGGGCCCGTTCACCGTGGTCTTGGCGAACACCGGGAAGCTGACATCGTAGCGGGTGCTGCAGAAGCTCCGGATCTCCTCGGCCGACCCGGGTTCCTGCGCGCCGAACTGGTTGCATGGGAAGGCCAGGACGGCGAAGCCGCGCGGCGCGAAGCGGCGGTGCAGCGCCTCCAGCCCCTTGTATTGCGGTGTGAAGCCGCATTGGCTGGCCACATTTACCACCAGCAGGGCCCGGCCGGCGTAGTCCGCCATGGATTGTGCCTGGCCATCGAGGGTGACGAGGCCGATGTCGTTCATGCTCATGGGCCGAGATTTGCGGATCGGCGGCGCCGCGCCAAGGGGTTTCAGCGCCGAAGCTGCCCGCGCAGCAGCGGCAACAGCAGCAGCAGCGCGATTCCGCCCATGATCAGCATCGCCGCGCGCGGGCCCAGCGCATCGGCCAGCGCGCCCAGCGCCAGCACCCCCGCCGGCCCGGTGCCGATGCAGGTGGTGACCAGGCCCAGCACGCGCGAGCGTATCTCGGCCGGGGCCGAGGTCATCACCAGCGCGGTCTGCATGGTCACGAAGCGCGCCGTGCCCAGGCCGCCGAGCGCCAGCAGCCCCCAGGCCAGCAGGTAGAGGGGGCTGAGCGCGGCCAGCAGCAGCGTGATGAGGAAGGCCAGCGAGCCCAGCACGAAGGCGAGCCCCCCGCCGTCGCGCCGCCCGCGCAGCGCCAG
>SKWC01000198.1 GCA_007129145.1 Rubritepida sp. | reverse complement strand
CCGCGGGGGTGGCGCTGCTGCGGCGCCTTTCGGCCGAACACGGCTGGACGCTGGGCCTGGACGCGGTGGAGGCCTGGCACCTGGAACGGCTGGATGTCGGTGCGCTGGTCGAGGGGCCGGTGCGGCTGCATTTCCGACCCGAAATGCTGGCCGGGGAGGTGGCCGCGCGCGCCGCGCTCGATGCCGCGCTGGCGCCGCTGGCCCACAGGCTGGTGCTGATGGGGGCGGATGCGCCCATGACCATCGGCTGGGCGTGGCGGCGCGGCATCCAGCTCTTCACCGGCCGGGTGCTGCATCCCCGCAATTGACATGCATCCGGGGGGTGTTCGCTGCGCCGCCATGGCGCATATCTGCCCGCGTGACCCATGCCCTGATCGTCGAGAACCTGACCAAGCGCTATGCCCCCGACCGCCCGCCCGCGGTGGATGGCCTCAGCTTCCGAATCGCGCCCGGCACCACGCTCGGGCTGCTGGGCGGCAATGGCGCGGGCAAGACCACCACCATCGCCATGCTGCTGGGGCTGCTGCTGCCCACATCGGGGCGGGTGGTGGCGCTGGGCCATGACATGGCGACCGACCGCTTCGCGGCGCTGGCGCGGATGAACTTCTCCTCGCCCTACATCTCGCTGCCGCACAAGCTCTCGGTGCGCGAGAACCTGACCGTCTATGGGCACCTGTACGGGGTGCCCGACCTGCCCGCGCGCATCGCGCAGCTGGCCGGGGAACTGCAGCTGGCGGAATTCCTGGACCGCCCCTCGGGCGACCTTTCGGCGGGGCAGAAGACGCGGGTGGCGCTGGGCAAGGCGCTGGTGAACCGCCCCGACCTGCTGCTGCTGGACGAGCCCACCGCCAGCCTCGATCCCGACACCGGCGACTGGGTGCGCTCGCGCCTCGAGGCGTATCGCGACGCCACGGGTTGCGCCATCCTGCTGGCCAGCCACAACATGGCCGAGGTCGAGCGCCTGTGCGGCGATGTGCTGATGCTCAAGCAGGGCAGGGTGGTGGACCAGGGCAGCCCGGCCGAACTCATCGCCCGCTACGGGCGCGAGGACCTGGAGCAGGTCTTCCTCGACATCGCCCGCGGCACCCGCGCGGAGGTGGCTGCGTGAACGCATCGCTGCGCCGCGTCTGGGGGTTGGTGTACCGCCACCTCGCGCTGTTCCGCCGCTCGCCGCCGCGGGTGATCGAGCTCGCCTACTGGCCGACCCTGCAGATGGTGGTGTGGGGCTTCGTCACCGCCTATCTCGCCGGGCTGCAGAACGACCTGGCCAGCGTGGCGGCCGGCGTGCTGATCGGCGGCGTGCTGCTGTGGGAGGCGACGCTGCGCGCGCAGATGGGCTTCTCCATCTCCTTCCTGGAGGAGATCTGGTCGCGCAACCTCGGGCACCTCTTCGTCTCGCCCCTCCGCCCGGCCGAGATGGTGGCGGCGCTGATGGTCATGAGCCTGCTGCGCACCCTGGTGGGGGTGGTGCCGGCGATGGTCCTGGCCTTCCTCCTCTATGCCTTCAACATCCTGGCGGTCGGACCCGCGCTGGTTGCCTTCTTCGCGGCGCTGATCGTGATGGGCTGGGCGGTGGCGCTGGGCGTCACCTCGCTGATCATGCGCTATGGCGCAGGGGCGGAGGCGCTGGCCTGGTCGGTGCTGTTCGGCATCGCGCCCTTCGCCTGCGTCTTCTACCCGGTCTCGGTGCTGCCGCTGTGGCTGCAGCCCGTGGCGCTGGTGCTGCCGGCCGCGCATGTCTTCGAAGGGATGCGCGCGGCACTGACCGATGGCGTGCTGCTGTGGGGGCACCTCGCGGCTGCCTGGGCGCTGAACATCGCCTGGATCATCGGCATGGCGGCGCTGTTCATGGGCCAGCTTCGGGTCGCGCGGGTGCGCGGGGCGCTGATCAACATCGGTGAATGACGGGGCGAGCGAACCGCGCGTTCAAGCGGCGCGCGAGGGCGGCTCCCGGTTCTGGCGCAGCAATGCCGCGGTGTCGCTGACCGCGCGCCCCACTTGCGCCGCCATCGCCTTGCGGTCGGGCAGGTCGCCGGGGGCGAAGGGCTCGTGCAGCACCAGCGTGACCCGCGCCCCGCTGCGGCGCAGCAGCCGCCAGGCATGCGAGGCGGTGTCCATGTCGCCATACCAGGCGAAGACCGGCCGGTCGCGCCGCCCCACCGGCAGGCCCCCCAGCCGGTCATAGACCAGGGTCACCGGCTGCACCTGCGCCGCAGCGCCTGCCACGGCAAAGAAGGAGGGGCGGAATGGCAGCACCCGCGTGCCGTCGCTGGTGGTGCCCTCGGGAAACAGGATCAGGCTCTCGCCGCCCTCCATCCGCGCGCGCATCTCCTGCGCCTCGCTGCCGGTGCGCCCGCGGCTGCGGCTGACGAAGACGGTGCGCCCCAGCCGCGCCACCCAGCCGATCAGCGGCCACGCGCCCACCTCGGATTTCGAGACGAAGCGCGCCTCCAGCGTGGCACCCAGCACCAGTATGTCCAGCCAGGAGGAGTGGTTTGAGACATAGAGCACGCGCTCGGTCCCCGCGGGGCGCCCGATGACGCGCAGCCGAAGCCCGATCAGCCAGCACAGGCCGCGGTGGTAGAAGCGCGGGAACAGCGCCTTGGCCCGGCCGGGAAGCAGAAGCAGCACCGCCTGGACGGGCATGCACAGTAGGGTGAAGACCAGGATGCCCAGGATGCGGCGGATGGCGCGCAGCCGCCCGCCCACCGGGCGCTCGCCCATCACGTCGTTCCAGGCCGCGGTGCCGAGGCGCGGGTGGAACTGCAGCGGCCGCCCGCGCCGCAGTCGCCGGGCCTGCGGCATGGCGCCGGCGAGCCCTTCGGATGCATCCGTCATCATGCTGTCAGCTATCGCCGCTTTCGCGGCAGGGCAATGACGGCCCTGCGACAAGATGGTGACCCCTGCGTGGGGCTCAGACCGCCAGGGTCGCTCCATGCGGCACGTCGGATGCCAGGAGATCGGCGATGGCCTCGCCCACCGGGCCGGGCTGGCGCAGCTTCGCCTTGTCGTCCCCGGGGAAGGCGACGCCGCGCAACTCGGTGTCCACGGGCCCTGGATCGGCGAGTGCCACGCGCAGCGGGCTGCGGGCCACCTCGGCCGCCCAGCAGCGCACCAGTTGCGCCGCCGCCGCCTTGGCCGCGCCATAGAGCGCCCAATAGGGCGCGGGTTCGGCAGCGTGGCTGTCGGTCAGGAACAGCGCGCGCCCCGCGGGGGCGGCACGCAGCGGCGGGTCGCAGGTGCGGATCAGCCGGAAGGCGGCCGTGGCGT